>JBIKQY010000272.1:0-4246 GCA_044349465.1 Limnohabitans sp.
AACGTTGAAGACCAGCGCAGAGGCGCTGTCCGCTGTCATTTGGCCATCAAAAGTGTTGAGCATTTCCAGGGCCTGATTGCCAAGCGGGTGTTGAGGCTTGGCCGTCAGCACCACCGGGAGCAGCGACTTGGCACCCAGCGATGTGACATCGTTTTGAATGGCTTGCAGGCTTTCGCGGTTGTGTTTGGGACTGGCGGCCAGCAGTTGCTCAATTCGGTCAAAGCGCTCGGGTGTGGTCCAGTCGCCGCCTACAAAATGCGCGTAACCGGACGGCAAGATATTCTGATTGGCGGTGGCATGCCAGCCATTGGCTTCAATGGCGTCACGGCCCAATGCGGGGTTTTGGTTTGCAGGCAACCAACCGGTCCAATCGTATTGAGCCAACCAGCCGGGGGCCGGTGCCACACCCAAAATATCGTTTTGCGGCGAGCGTATGGGCAGTTTGCCCACGGCCTGAAAGGCCACTTCGCCCAGGGTGTCGGCCATGACCACACTTTGCATGGGCGCATGGTTGTCCGTGAAGGCTTTTTGCAGCTCGGGCACGGTTTGCGCCCAGTTTGTCAACATGCCCGATTCAACGGTTTTGTTGTCTTCGGTCAAAGCCGACCAGCGCAGGCTGATGGCGTAGCGCTCTTTGTTGATCAGCTTGCGGTATTGCGGTTGAACATCGCTGATGACGGGGCCGTGGCGGGTGTTGCGCACTTGGAGGGTCACATCGCCCTGCCCTTTGACGCGAATGGTTTCGGTCCGTTCATCAAACGCGGACCAACCGATGGGTGTGCGGTATTGGCCGGGTTTGGTGGCGTCCAGTTGCTCCAAGTACAAGTCCTGAACGTCCGGGCCGGTGTTGGTGAAGCCCCAGGCCACGCCTTGTGTGCGGCCCAGCACCACAAAAGGCAATCCGGGCAAGGTGGCGCCAATCACATCCAGCGCGGGGTGTTTGTGCCCGCCGGGCAATTCGCCTGCGGGCGCTTTGAGGTGCGCGAAATACCAGATGGCAGGTGAACTCAAAGCCAAGTGCGGATCGTTGGCCAGCAAGGGTTTGCCGCTGACGGTGCGGCTGCCGGGCACCACCCAGTTGTTGCTGCCCTTGCCCTCCAAAATGCCGACATCGCGCACCCAGTCGGCCGACCATTGGGCCAGGCCGCTGGGGGCGGTATGGGTCGCTGAAGCGGTTTTGTCCTTGGGGGCGTAGACGCCCAGCTCGGCATACAAGGCTGGCAGGTCGACTGCTGAGGCGGGTTTTTCACCCGGGTACGGTGGCATGAGTTGCCACAGTTGCTCGTGGTTGAGCACATGTGAGGCCGACAAACGGGCGAATTCTTGCCCCCAGTTGCCGCCCAAATCGAGCGCCATCATCAGCGCCCAGCCCAGGCTGTCTTCAGGCGACCAGGCTTGGCCCTTGGGGCCACCGGCCACGGTACCAAGCAGTTTGAATTCGGGCGATGGCCGAACAGCGCCGCTGGCCCAAGCGTTTTGAATGCCCTCGCTGTAGGCCTGCAGAGCTGCTTGCGTAGCGGGCGATAAACCCTTCAACTGTTTTTGCGCCATGCCGATGATGCCCAGTGTGCGCATGAGTTTGTCGGTGTCCAGCGTGGCCGCGCCCAAAATTTCGGACAACTCGCCGCGCATCAGGCGGCGATTGAATTCAAGTTGCCAGCCGCGCTCTTGCGCGTGCACAAACCCCAATGCGCGCCAGGTGTCCAGGGCGGTGGCACCTTCAATGTGCGTCACATCTGCGGCGTCGCGGGTGATGGTGACGTGGTCACTCAAGCCCGCCAACTTGAGCTGTCCGTTGAGTTGGGGCATGCTGCGCAGCAAGTGCACAGCCAATACGCCACCCGCCGCCAGCAAAGCGGCCAGCAGCAGCAAAACAAGTCGTCCGATCCATTTCATGGGTGTCTCCGTGTGGGCGATGTGATCGCCTCTTGGGTGGCTTTATGAGACCTTGGTTCAAGGCCTTTTTTTCTGCCTTTAAATGTGGCCCCAAACCATCAGCGCGTCACGCCCTTCGGTGACAAGGTCGACCTTGGCACCTACGGGGAGCAGCACCTTGGTCTCGACGTGACCAAAGGGCAAACCGGTGAGCACAGGCGCCTTGATCTGGCTGCGCAACCAATCGACCACCGTGGCCAGCTTGAAGCCTTTGTCGTGCGTGGGCACGAGCTTGTAGTTGGTGAACTGCCCGATCAGCACCGCTTTTTGCTGGGCCAATACACCTGCATGCAGCAGCTGCGTGAGCATGCGCTCCACCCGGTAAGGGTGCTCGCCCACGTCTTCGAGAAAGAGCACGCCACCTTTGACTTGTGGAAAGTACGGCGTGCCCAGCAACGAGGTCAGCACCGTGAGGTTACCTCCCCACAGCGGCGCGTCTTTCACCAGCACGCGGCGCTCGGCCTCGGTTTTGGACAATTGCCAGCCCGTGCCCTCCCCTTGTTCAAGCAGCAAGTCGTCAAAGCAAGCTTGCATGATGTCGTCGGGTTCTTGTTCGGGGCCAAAGTCTTCACCCAGTGCCGGGCCTTGCCAGCTGATGCGGCCTGTCTTGGCATACACGGCTTGGTTGAAAGCAGTGAAATCACTCAGGCCCACAAACTGCGTGCCGCCGTCAATGGCTTTTGCAATGGCTTTGTAGGGCAAGCTGTGCAGGATACGCGTGAGGCCGTAACCGCCGCGAGAGATCAAAGCCACATCGGCACCGCTGGCTGCGGCGCGGGTGATGGCCGCGATGCGTGTGGCGTCGTCGCCCGCAAAGCGCATGTGGCTGGCCAACGCCGCTTCATCCAACTCGACCTCATGCCCCTGGGCTTGCAAACGCTTCACGGCACGGCGAAACGCGGCTTTGTCACGGACCGCGCTTGAAGGGGAAAAAATGTAAATGTGGGCCATGGCTCGTGTTCTTCTTCAGGGCCTGAAGTGTCGCACAGCCGCTTCGGCAATCGCCTTGCCCTGCTCTTGCACAAAATGCCCCGCATCGGGCAGCAGCATGGGCTCGGGGCAGTCTTTGATTTGACTTTGCAATTGGCGCATCACAGTCTCGCCCAGCACCGGGTCTTGCTGGCCAATGGCCATGAAACTCTGGCCTTGCCAATCGTTGCGCCAAAAGTCACGCGCTTGCCGCGAGATGGCCGCACCGGGCGAATCGGCGAACTCCGGCACCATGGGCGGAAAGGCTCTCAGCGCAGCGCGAAAACCTTTGTCAGGAAACGGTGCGTTGTAAGCAGCTGTCTCGTCAGGCGTCATGCTGCGGTTGCCCCGGGCGAACAGCTTGCCCACATCGAACAGCGGCTGGCTTTGGCACCAGTCGCGCCAAGCCAAAAAGCCGGCACTCAGCGGCTGCTCGCCCGTGGCGAGCGTAGTGTTCATGACCAACAGGCCCTTGTAACGCTCGGGAGCGACCATGGGCAAAGTCAGCCCCAAAATGCCGCCCCAATCCTGCACAACCAACACCACGCGGTTCAGATCGAGCCGTTCGATCAAATCCAGCAAAGACTGGCGGTGGGTTGCAAACTGATGAAAACTGTCCTTCTTGGGCTTGTCGCTCTTGCCAAAGCCAATCAGGTCGGGCGCGACCACGCGGTGCCCCGCCGCCAGCCAAACCGGAATCATCTTGCGGTAGAGGTAGCTCCAAGCCGGGTTGCCATGCAAGCAAAGCCAGGTCAAAGGCGCGTTCACATCACCTTCGTCTAGGTAGTGCATGCGCAGCCCGGCAATGCTGGGCAAGTCGTTCACGTAGCGCGGCTGCCAAGGGTAATCGGGCAAAGCGGCAAACGCCTCTTCTGGCGTGCGCAAGGCGTCTTCTCTCAGGGGCTGTGTGTTCATTCTCTTGGGCCTGAAAAAATCTTTGAGCAACTGGCCACATTCATCGGCCAACACGCCGCCCGTGACCTGGGTTTGGTGGTTCAGTTGCTTGTTGTCAAACAAGTTGAGCACCGAGCCCGCCACCCCGGTGCGCAGATCGGCCGCACCAAACACCACACGGTCCACCCGGGCATGCAACATGGCCCCGCTGCACATGGCGCAGGGCTCCAGCGTCACATACAAGGTACAACCATCTAGCCTGTAATTGCCGAGCACCCTTGCTGCTTCGCGCAGCGCCACCACCTCGGCGTGTGCGGTAGGGTCATGGCTGGCGATCGGTGCGTTGCGGCCTGTGGCGATCACCTGGCCGTCTTTCACGACCACCGTGCCCACCGGCACCTCGCCTGCGTCTGCGGCCTGGCGGGCTTGGTCCAAGGCCAGGCGCATG
>JBIKQY010000273.1:0-4240 GCA_044349465.1 Limnohabitans sp.
CGTTGGTGTCCGAGACCAAGATGTCGCTGTCGATGTTTTCCTCGCCGAACTCGTTCTCGATCACGGCGATCTTTTGGCCGTGGGCCTCGGTCAGCACGCGTTTGAGCAGTGTGGTTTTGCCCGAGCCCAAAAAGCCGGTCAGGATGGTGGTGGGGATCAGGGACATGGCGCGGTTCCAGTTCAGGACAAGACAACAAGAGTTGGGGAGTGTAGCGACGAATTCAAGCCCGGCGTGAGCCCTGCGGACATGGCCTCACAGGGCGTTTGCAGCGCAGGCCCCAGGCCTCATTTGCGCTTGGCGCGGGGGTGGGCCGCATCGTAGGTTTTAGCCAGGTGCTGAAAATCCAGCCGCGTGTAAACCTGGGTGGTGCTGATGTTGGCATGGCCCAGCAGCTCTTGCACGGCACGCAGGTCGCCGCTGGACTGCAGCACATGGCTGGCAAACGAATGGCGCAGCATGTGCGGGTGTACCGGAGTGGCCAGGCCCGCCAGCAAACTGCGTCGTTTGAGGCGCTGCGCCACACCGCCTGGCGTCAGCCGCGTGCCATGGCGACCGGGGAACAGCGCCAAGGCGAGTGGCGATACGCTGGGAGTGGGCTGCGTCAGCATGCCGGTCAGCTGCGGCCGCACCGCCAGCCAGTGGGTCAGCGCCTCGATGGCAGATCGGCCCAAAGGCACTGTGCGGCGCTTGCTGCCTTTGCCCTGCACTTGCACCTCGGCGTTTTGCAGGTCGATCCAGCCGCGCCCTGCCCGCGCCGCTTCGGTGCTGGCCACCACGTCCAGCCCGGTCAGCTCTGCAATGCGCAGGCCGCAGCCGTAAAGCAGCTCCACCATGGCCGCGTCGCGGGCTTCGAGCCAGGGGTCGTCGTTGTCTTCTTCATGCTCGGCCAGTTGCACGGCTTCGTCCACGCCCAGCGCCTTGGGCAGGGGCTTGGCCACCCGCGGGGCCCGCACATCGGCCACCGGGTTTTGCGGGATCAGGCCCTCGCGGCCCAGCCAGGTGTAAAACCCGCGCCAGCCCGACAAGATCAGGGCAATGCCGCGCCCGCTGCGCCCGGCGCTGTGCATCTGCGCCACCCAACGGCGCACATGAGCGCTTTGCACCTGCAGTAAGGGCACTTGGGATACCGCCGCCATCTCGGCCAGGCGTGTCAAATCCAGCTGGTACAGGGTGCAGGTGCGCTGGGCAAGGCGCTTTTCAAAGCGCACATGGTCCAGGTAGCGGGTGACCAGCGGATCGGTGGCCTGCGCACCGGACATGGCTCAGGCCCGTGGTGTTTGCAGCACAGACAAGGCTGCACCGGCCAACTCGGCCAAGCGCTCCAGCAGGTCGGTGCCCATCTGGCTGTTGAAACGCTGGGCATCGGGCGAGGCCAGCACCAGCAAGCCAAAAGCAGGCTGGCCAGGCGCTGCGCGCAAGGCCAACAGCGCCAAAGAAGCGGCCTTTGTGGGCTCGTCCAGCCACTGCACAGCCTCATAGCCCGCGTTGGGCCCCACATAAGGCCGGTCCAGCGAGGTGGCCAGCGTCTGCACCGCCTCGGTCACGCCCTGGGCATAGGCCGCCTGCGCATGTTCGCCCTGCAGCGACCAAAGGCGCAAAGCCACTTGCGGCACCTGAAACAGCTCGCGAATGTTGTCCAGCGCCGACTCGGCCAACTGGTCCTGCGGCGTCACCAGCAGCTCGCATGACCAGCGGTGCAGCTTGTCGGTCAGAATCATGTTCTCGTTGCCGTGCCGGATCATGTCCATGATGCGGTGCTCCAAGGCCTTGATCTTGTCGCGCAGCATTTGCGCTTGGCGCTCTTGCAGGCCCACAGCGCGGTGGCTTTGCGGGTGGGTCAGCTGCACCGTGGCCAAAAGCGACGCGTGCCGTTCAAAAAAATCGGGCGTGTTCACCAAATAGTCGGCGATGTCGTCTTCGGTGATCGGGCTCATGGGTTCAGGCGAGGTCATGTCAAGGCTCCAAAAATTCAGGAAAGGCTGTCGGGCACGTCGATCTCGCCCTCAAACACCGAGGTGGCAGGGCCGGTCATCAACACCGGGCTATCGGCTTGGCCCGCCCATTCAATGGTGAGCACACCACCCAGGGCCTGCACATCAACCCGTGGGTCCAGCCAGCCTTGGCGAATGCCGGCCACCACCGCCGCGCACGCGCCCGTGCCGCAGGCCAGGGTCTCGCCCGCGCCGCGCTCGAACACCCTCAATTTGATTTGGCTGCGCGAGATGATCTGCATGAAGCCCGCATTCACCCGCTTGGGAAAAGCCGGGTGGTTTTCAATCAGCGGCCCTTGGGCCAGCACCGGGAACGTGTCCACATCGTCCACCCGCTGCACAGCATGCGGGTTGCCCATGGACACCACGCCCACGCGAGCCAAGCCCAACGCGCCCAAATCCAGGTCAAACACAGGCCAGCCGTTGACTTGGTCGCTGATGAGGCCCACGGGCATAAAGGGCACACGCGCCCAGTCGAACACGGGTGCACCCATGTCCACCGTCACGCGCCCGTCGGGGTTCATGCGCAGCTCGATTTCGCCTTGCTGCACTTTCACGCGCACGGTGCTTTTGTCGGTCAAACCCTTGTCTCGTACATAGCGCACAAAGCAGCGAGCCCCGTTGCCGCAATGCTCCACCTCGCCGCCGTCGGCGTTGTGGATCACATATTCAAAGTCCAGTCCCGGCCCTGGAGAAGGCCGCACAGTCAGGATCTGATCGGCCCCCACGCCAAAGTGGCGGTTGGCCAAAAAACGGTACTGGGCCGCGTTCAGGCCCAGGCGGCGCTGGGTCTCATCGAGCACGACGAAATCGTTGCCGGCCCCTTGCATCTTGGTAAAGCGAATGTGCATGGCGGCGATTATGGCCCGGAGATGGGGCGCAAGCCGCCTGATAATGGGGCATGGCACGCACATCCCAACTCCTCTACCCCCAACGTGAACCTGCGCCCCTGCGCCCGGCAGCCACTGTGCTGCTCTTGCGCGATGGGCCACAAGGCATCGAGGTCTTGATGACCCGACGCTCCATGACCGCCAGCTTTGCGCCCGGCGCTTATGTGTTCCCGGGCGGCGGCATCGATGCCGCCGACGCCCAGGCCCACGGCATGGCGCAGCGCCGCCCAAAACAAAGCGACTTGCACCTGACACAAGCCATTGCCGCGATCCGCGAAAGTTTTGAAGAGCTGGGCATTTTGTTCGCCCGCCATGCCGATGGGCGCTGGGCTGAGAACACGGACATCGCCCACATCGACCGCAAAGCCCCTTTTGCCACGCAATGCCAGGCCAAGGGCTTGAGCTTGGCCGCCGACCAGGTGTTTGTACTGGCCCACTGGATCACCGACCGTGACCTGCCGCGCCGCTTTGACGTGCCCTTTTTGGTGGCCCGCATGCCCGAAGGCCAAACCCCGGTGGCCGACGAGTCCGAGCAGTTCGAGCCGGTCTGGGTGCGCCCGGTCGATGCGCTGACGCGCCATCAAGCGGGGCAGTTTTTCATCATCTTCCCGACCATTCGCACCTTGGATCGCCTCCAGGCCTTTGCCAAGGTGGATGAGGTGTTGCAAGCCTGCGCCGTGAACGACGAGCCGCTTTGGACCAGCTGCCCCCGTGCCGGTTGGCTGGCGGGCAACGAAGCGCGCTACATGGAACACGAGGCGCCGTTCGGCGAGCTGGCTCTGGTCACCCCCGACGGGCAAATCCACCACCACCTGGACTGGAAAACCGACCAGCCCGTGCCCCTGCTCAAAAACGTGCAGCGCCTCACCGCCCCCAACCCCGGCGTCATGACCGGCCCTGGCACCAACAGCTATTTGGTGGGCGACCCGAACACCGGCTACATCGCCATCGATCCCGGCCCGGCCGACGACGAGCACCTGCAACGCCTGTGGCGTGCAGCAGGCGGGCAAATCAAGGCGATTGTGTGCACCCACTCACATCCAGACCATTCACCCGGCGCAGCGCCCTTGCAGGCGCTGTGCACCCACAAGCCGCCCATCCTCGGCCTGGCCTCCAAACCAACATCCCGCGCCAACAGCCGCTTCACCCCCGAGCGGGAGTTGGCTGATGGCGAAAAACTGGTGCTGCAAGGCATTGGCGTGGACGGCGAGATCACCCACACCCTGCGTGTGGTGCACACCCCCGGCCATGCGGCCAACCACCTGTGCCTGGTGCTCGAAGAAGACGGCCTGCTGTTTTCGGGCGACCATGTGCTCAACGGCAGCACCACCGTGATCGACCCGCCCGACGGCCACATG
>JBIKQY010000274.1:0-4233 GCA_044349465.1 Limnohabitans sp.
CGTTGCACCCGGGCCACCTGGCCCGACAAGACCGATTCGGACAGCTTGAACACGTCATAGCGGGCCACGTTGACCACGGCCGACTCGACCTGCGCCTGGCTCAGTTCGCCCGCAGGGTAGAGCAGGCCCAGCTTCTGGATTTCCTGGTGCGCCGCCAGCAAATTGCCCTCCACACGGTCGGCAAAAAACTGCAGCGTGCGCTGGCCTTCTTCGCCCGCCGCCACGCTTTGGCCTTGCTGCTGCAGGCGTTGAGCGATCCATTGGGGCAAGGCGTTTCGTTCAACCGGATCGATCTGGATGGACACGCCACCGTTTTCGAGTGCACCAAACCAGGCCCCTTTGCGGGTGGCCGCATCCAGGCGCGGCAGCAAGACCAAGGTCAAGGTGCTGTCGTTGCCTTGGGCCGAAGCCACCAATTGCTGAATGGCGGTGCTGCCTTCTTTTCCCGGCTTACCTGAGGGGATACGCACTTCGACGATTTGCTTGTCGGCAAACAGGCTGAGGGAGCCGCCTGCGGCCAGCACCTCGCTCCAATCGAAATGGGCTCCGGACACGGTGTGCACACTGCGCTCGGTGTAGCCCTGCGCACGGGCACTGGCGCGGATGGCGTCTGCCGCCTCTTGCTGCATCAGGGGTTCGTCGCCGTGCAAGATGTACAGGCTGCGCAAGCCTTTTTGCAGGTGCGCACCGAGCTGGGGCAGGGCCAGTTGCATGGTGCGACTCAGGGTTTGGCCGTCGCCGCGGCCGGGGGCTTGACCGCCGACAGCCGCCGCATGATCTGCTGCACGATGTCGGTCTGCATGTCGCGGTACATGGTGGCTTGTTCGATTTCTTTGGACAGCGCCGCGGTTTCGGTGAAGCTCAGGTCGCGTTGCTGCGACAGCTCGACTGGCTCGATCAGCACCTGGCCTTGGGGTGTACGCAAACGGAACCTGACACGCAAGCGCAATTGCAGCTCGCGCACCTGGCCTGAGGCGTTCACACCCACGACCGCCTGCTCCCTGTTTTCACTCAAGATGTCGAGAATGGCATCGGCTGTGGCCAATTGCGTGGGCTCGCTCAGCAGCGTGATGCGGCCTGTGCCCAGCAAATTGCGGCGCAGCTCCACGCCCAGGGGCGAGGTGGTCGAGAAATTGGCAAACAGGGTTTTGAACGGGTAATCGCCCGCGCTGCGCAGCTGAAAGCCGCAGGCCGACAAACCAGCCAGCACCGGCCCGGCACCGAGCATCAGGCCAAAGCGGCGACGTGAGGTGTTCATCACGGGGCGATCATCGGGGTGAGCGGGCATCGGGCCGTGGGCTCACAGCACCACGTTGACCAACCGGCCGGGCACCACGATGACCTTCTTGGGCGCGGCACCAGCGGCCTGCTTGACGACGGCTTCATGGGCCAGAGCAGCAGCCTCAATCTGCGCTTTGTCGGCGCTGGCAGGCACCAGGATGGACCCGCGCAGCTTGCCGTTGATTTGCAGCATGAGTTCGATCTGGTCGCGCTCCAATGCCGACTCGTCCACGGTGGGCCAAGGGGCGTCGAGCAATTCGCCCACAACTTTGGCAAAGCCCAGCTGCTGCCAAACTTCGTCGGTGATGTGCGGGCAGGCGGGGTAGAGCATGCGCATCAAGAGCGAGACGCCTTCGCAAAGCGCGGCGGTATCTCCTGAACTGCCATCGGGCTTGAAGTCTTCCAACGCGTTGAGCAGCTTCATGCAGCCCGACACCACGGTGTTGTACTGCATGCGCTCGTAGTCGTAACCCACTTGCTTGAGCACCAAGTGCATCTCGCGGCGCAAGGCTTTGGCCGAATCGCCCAAAGCGGCTTGGCTCAGGTCTTGGCCGGTGGCCGAGCGCAACAATTCGTGGTGCTTGAAAGCGAAGTTCCAAACGCGGCGCAAGAAGCGGTAGCTGCCTTCCACGGCAGAGTCGTTCCACTCCAGCGTCACCTCGGGCGGTGCGGTGAACATGGTGTAAAGGCGCGCGGTGTCGGCACCGTAGCGCTCGATCAGGTCTTGCGGGTCCACGCCGTTGTTCTTCGACTTGGACATGGTGCCCACGCCTTCGTAGTCGATGGCGGTGCCCACGGGCAGGCGGCCATCGCCGCTGTCGGCTTCGTTCTTGAGCTTGGCACCGATCACCTTGCCGGTCTCGTCGAGCACATGCTCCACGTCGTGCGGCCAGAAGTAGTCCTTGCCGCCTTTGGCGGTGCGGCGCGAGTAGATGTGGTTGAGCACCATGCCCTGGGTGAGCAATTTACTGAAGGGCTCGTCCACCTTGACCAGACCCAAGTCGCGCATGACCTTGGTCCAAAAGCGCGCATACAGCAAGTGCAGGATGGCGTGTTCGATGCCGCCGATGTATTGATCCATCGGCATCCAATAGTCCGCACCCTCTGCCACCATCTTCTCGGTGTTGGTCGGGTCGCAGTAGCGCATGAAGTACCAGGACGAATCCACGAAGGTGTCCATGGTGTCGGTTTCGCGGCGTGCCGCTTTACCGCACACCGGGCAAGTCACACCGGCGTGGAAACCTTCGTGCTTGATCAGTGGGTTGCCCGAGCCATCCGGAATGCAGTCTTGCGGCAACACCACGGGCAGGTCTTTTTCGGGCACCGGCACCGCGCCGTGCTCGTCGCAATGGATGATCGGGATGGGTGTACCCCAGTAACGCTGGCGGCTCACGCCCCAGTCGCGCAAACGCCAGGTGGTTTTCTTCTCGCCCAAGCCTTTAGCAGCCAGCAGCTCGGCCACTTGGGTCGAGGCGGCTTTTTGGGTCAAGCCATCGAGTTCACCCGAGTTGATGCACACGCAAGTTTGCTTGTCGCCGTACCAGTCCTGCCAGACAGTGGCGTCGAAGGGCTGGTCTTTGACAGACACGACCTGCTGTATCGGCAGCGCGTACTTGAGCGCAAACGCGAAGTCGCGCTCGTCGTGCGCAGGCACGCCCATGACGGCTCCGTCGCCGTAGCTCATGAGCACATAGTTGCCCACCCAGACTTCAACTTGCGCACCGGTCAGTGGGTGCGTGACGAACAGGCCCGTGGCCATGCCCTTCTTTTCTTGTGTGGCCAGCTCGGCTTCGGTGGTGCCACCGGTCTTGCATTCTTCCAGGAAGGCAGCGAGCTTGGGGTTGCTGGCCGCAGCGTGCAGCGCCAGCGGGTGTTCAGCCGCCACGGCGCAGAAGGTCACACCCATGATGGTGTCGGCGCGGGTGGTGAAGACGTACATCTTGCCGTCACCGATCAAAGCGCCGTCAGCGCCCGCAATGCTGTGCGGGAACGCAAAGCGCACGCCTTCGGATTTACCAATCCAGTTTTCCTGCATCAGGCGCACTTTGTCGGGCCAGCCGTTGAGCGTGGCCTTCTCGTTGCCGATCTGCACATGGTCCAGCAGCTCTTGCGCGTAGTGGGTGATGTTCAGGTAATAGCCCGGAATTTCACGCTTTTCAACTGGCGCTCCTGTGCGCCAGCCTTTGCCGTCGATCACCTGTTCGTTGGCCAGCACGGTTTGGTCCACCGGGTCCCAGTTGACGACCTGGGTCTTGCGGTAGGCGATGCCTTTTTCCAGCATCTTCAAGAACAGCCACTGGTTCCACTTGTAATAGGTCGGGTCGCAGGTGGCGACTTCGCGTGACCAGTCGATGGCCAGGCCCATGGCCTGCATCTGCTTTTTCATGTACGCGATGTTCTCGTACGTCCATTTGGCCGGGGGCACGCCGTTTTTGAGGGCGGCGTTTTCGGCGGGCAGACCAAAGGCGTCCCAGCCCATGGGCATCAAAACGTTGAAGCCCTTCATGCGCAGGCTGCGCGTGAGCATGTCGTTGATGGTGTAGTTGCGCACATGGCCCATGTGCAGCTTGCCGCTGGGGTACGGCAGCATGGAGCAGGCGTAAAACTTCTTTTTGCTGGCGTCTTCGGTGACGCGGTAGGCATCGCGGGCGGTCCAGCGGGACTGCGCAGCGGGTTCGACTTCGAGGTGGTTGTACTTGTCTTGCATAGGGCTAAATTGTAGGGGCTGAGCGGGCCCTGGCCAGACACGGACTCAGCAAGGCCACTGCCACTGGCGCAGGGGCGGCTTCAGGGCGAAACCACCTCTGCGACAAAGCCGATCCGGCTCAAACCGGCTTTTTGGGCCAGCCCCATGGCCTCGACCACCCGGCCGTAGGGCACGGACGCATCGGCACGCAACTCCAGCTCGGTCAGCGGGTTGCGGCGGGCAGCTTTGGCCAGTTGCTCGCGCAA
>JBIKQY010000052.1:0-10820 GCA_044349465.1 Limnohabitans sp.
CCGGCCGGTTCGCTCAAGGCGCGGCTGTGTGTGCAAGGCAAGCAAATGCTCTACGCCTACTGCGACGAGCGCGGTGTGGCGCACCGGCAGCTGGGCAAGCTGATCGTGGCCACGACTCCTGAGCAAGAGCTGGCGCTGGACGGCATCATGGCCAAGGCTGCGGCCAACGGCGTGCACGATTTGCAAAAACTCACGGCTGCCCAGGCCCAGGCGCTGGAGCCTGCGCTGGCTTGCGAAGCGGCGCTGCTTTCGCCCAGCACCGGGGTGATTGACAGTCACGGCTACATGCTCGCCTTGCAAGGCGACATGGAAAACGCAGGTGGTTTGCTGGCGCTGGTCTCGCCTGTGCAGCACATTGGCGTGCGGCAGGGCACGGCCAGCCACCCGATTCGGGTGTGCACACAAGACGGCACCGAGCTGGCGTGCAAGGTGTTGGTCAACGCCGCTGGGCTGAGCGCCGTGGCGATCGCACGTCGCATGGATGGGCTGGATCAAAGTCTGTTGCCCCAAGCCCATTACGCCAAAGGCAACTACTTCACGTTGGCGGGCAAGGCACCGTTTTCGCGCCTGATTTACCCCGTGCCCGAAAAAGCCGGTTTGGGCGTGCACCTCACGCTCGACCTGGGCGGGCAAGCCAAGTTCGGCCCGGACGTGCAATGGGTCGAGGACCCCACGGACTTGCAAGTGGACCCGCGCCGGGGCGATGCCTTTTATGCCGAGGTGCGCAAATATTGGCCGGGTTTGGCCGACGGCGCTTTGCAGGCAGGTTATGCGGGCATGCGACCCAAGATCAACGCCCCGCACGAAGCGGCAGCCGACTTCATGATCCAAGGACCCGCCGAGCACGGCGTGCCCGGTCTGGTGAACCTGCTGGGCATCGAGTCGCCGGGTTTGACCAGCTCGCTGGCCATTGCGGACGAGGTCTGTGCTCGGCTGTCCTGAGCCATCGCGACCCACCGCTAGACCTTCATGCACGCTTCGCCTTCATTCTTTCAGCGTTTGTTTCAACGGGTAGAAACCTCGCTTTTGCGCCACGGCTCAGAGCCCAAAACCATCTTTTTGTTGGCGGTATTGTCTGTTTTGGATGGGTTTTTGCCCATGTTGCCCGCAGAGATGTTTGTTTTGGCCTTGTGTGTTCTTCAGCCACAAAAGGGCAAAGTCATTGTGGTGGTCTTTGCACTGGCTTCTGCATTGAGTGCTTTTTTGTTGGCCTTGGGCATGGGGACGCTGACCGAGTCTGCCGAATCGTTGAGCCAAAAGCTGATGGGCTCACAAGGGCCTGAACTACTGGCCGCCATGAGGGACTGGGGACCGGTCAGCATGGTGTTTTTTTCGGTCTTTCCAGACTCTCCGCGTTCGGCCATTGCGCTTTTCGCCTTAAGTGGGGTGCCACCCGAGTCGATCTGCGCGATGGTGTTCATCGGCAAACTGATGCTCTACACCGCGCTGTTGCTGTTGATCCATCACTTGCCCTCCAGGGTGGGCAGGTGGCGAGGGGTTGGGCCATTCTGGGTGAGTTGGCTGCAGCGCCGCGCGAGCCGCTTTGTCGCCTATTGCCGCCGAATCCGCAGGCGTGCGAGGTGCCTCAACCAGGGCACTTGAACAGCCACAGGGAATTCAAAATGCGCACCTCTGTTTTGTTTATCTCTTGAGAGACAGCACAGCGTGAACAGGCGCATCTATCATGGCCCGCATGCACCCTTTTGACGAAGCCATAGATCTCCAAGCCAGCGCGCCCCACGAATTCACGGGCGCGACCCACCCGGCCTACGCCAACATGATCGGGCCGTTTGGCGGCACCACTTCCGCGCAGTTGCTGCAGTCGGCCATGCTGCACCCCGAGCGCTTGGGTGAACCCGTGGCTTTGACGGTGAACTTTGCCGCCCCGGTGGCCGATGGTGCGATCCGATTTGTGGCGCGGCCCGTGCGCACCAACCGATCGACCCAGCACTGGATCATTGAAGCCCATCAAGCTGAAGGCGTGGTGGCCACCGCCACCGCCGTGTTTGCCGTGCGGCGCGAAACCTGGTCAGACGTGGAGGCCGTGATGCCCGCCAACGTGCCCGCACCCGATGCTGTTCCCCGCATGCCCGTCAAAGGCATGCCTGCCTGGCCACAGCGTTACGACATGCGTTTTGTCGAAGGCGCATTCCCCGCTGCCTTTGATGAGCAAGAACAAGCCCATTCGCGCTCGACCTTGTGGATGCGCGACGAGCCCGAGCGGGTGCTGGACTTCGCCTCTTTGGCCGCCTTGAGCGACAGCTTTTTCCCGCGCATCTACATCCGTCGCCGCCGCCGGGCCATGATCGGCACGGTGTCCCTCACCACCTATTTCCACGCCGACAGCGCCTTGCTGGCGCAAGTCGGCACGCGCCATGTGCTGGGCATGGCCAAGGCACTGAATTACCGCCACGGCTACTTTGACCAGACCGGTGAGCTGTGGAGCCCCGAAGGGCAATTGCTGGCCAGCACGCACCAGCTGGTGTATTTCAAGGACTGAGCGAGAGGGCCAGTTCTGCGCAGGTTTAAATGCCTTGACGTTCTTATTAAACGCATCTACATTAATTCAATGGATGCGAAGCTGAGTTGGGATGAAACCAAAAGGCAAATCAACCTGCGCAAGCACGGTCTGGACTTTGCCTTGGCAGGTGTTGTGCTGGATTCACGCTATCGGCTAGACATACCCGTGGTTCGCGGCGCCGAGCCACGAACCTTGTCCATGTCCTATGCCATGGGATTTTTGGCTGTTTTGACGGTGGTGCACACGGCGCGCGATGCGTCGGTCCGTGTCATCAGTTTCCGCCGTGCCAGCCGCGAAGAAAGAGAGGCTTACCTTGTCTGGATCGAAAACGAATGCGATGAGCCGTAAAGACGTGATCACGGCTTTGAAGGCCAAAGAGCGCGAAGCACCTTATGTGTGGGACGGCCAGGACGAGGACGATCGCCCGGCAACGCCTGAGGAGTTGGCGCATGGCGTTGCGCTGGCCCGCAAACGCGGCAGGCCTGCGGGCAGTGGCGTCAAAGAACAGGTGGCCATCCGCCTGGACAAGGACATTTTGGAAGCTTTCCGAGCCCAAGGGCAGGGTTGGCAAACGCGCATCAACCAAGCTTTGAGGTGCTACCTGGCAGAGCACCCTGCGCAATCCTGAGGACTGTCGCAGGGGCCGTTGGGCTCAGCGCTTCATCTGCTGTAAAGCACTCGCCACCTCCGTCACCAGCGCCGGGCCTTTGTAGATGAGGCCGGTGTAGATCTGCACCACGTCGGCCCCGGCTTCGATTTTTGAGATCGCGTCATGCCCGCTCAGGATGCCGCCCACGCCGATGATGGGGAAGTCTTTGCCCAAAGCGGCGCGCAACTGCCGAATCACGCGGTTGCTGCCTTGCAGCACGGGCGAGCCGGACAGGCCGCCCATTTCTTCGGCATGCGCAAAGCCGCTCACGGCGTCAC
The DNA here is from genome assembly GCA_044349465.1 of Limnohabitans sp. Classification (GTDB taxonomy): domain Bacteria; phylum Pseudomonadota; class Gammaproteobacteria; order Burkholderiales; family Burkholderiaceae_C; genus Limnohabitans_A. Next base: position 3,449 of record JBIKQY010000052.1, read on the forward strand.
GCGCCAGCGTGGTGTTGGTCGAGATCACGCCGTCCATGCCGTGCTTTTGCAGCGTGGCGGCGATCACGCCCACTTGGGTTTCGTCCAAATCGGGCGCGATTTTCAGGAACATGGGCACACGGCGGCCATGTTCGGTGGCCAGCTCTTCGCGCCGCGCCACCAGAGCGCCCAGCAGGCCGTCGAGCGCTTCGTCACTTTGCAGGGCGCGCAGGTTCTTGGTGTTGGGGCTTGAGATGTTCACCGTCACGTAGTCGGCATGCGGGTAGACGCCAGCCAGGGCGATCAAATAATCGTCGGTGGCGTTTTCAATGGGGGTAGTGGCGTTTTTACCGATGTTCAGGCCCAGCAGGCGACCTTGCTGGCGAAACTTGGAGCGCTTGACGTTGGCGATGAAGGCATCCAGCCCGTCGTTGTTGAAACCCAAGCGGTTGATCAGCGCGTTGGCTTCGGGCAGGCGGAACATCCGGGGTTTGGGGTTGCCGGCTTGCGCCTTGGGCGTGACGGTGCCGACTTCGACAAAACCAAAACCCATGGCGCCCAGACCGTCGATGCATCGGGCGTTTTTGTCCAGGCCTGCGGCCATGCCGACGCGGTTGGGGAAATGTAAACCCGCCAGCGTGATGGGCTGCGCCACAAAGGGTTGGCGGTAAAGGCGGTCGAGCGGGGTGTTTTGGGTGCGGGCCAGGCCTTCGATGGTCAGGTCGTGGGCCTCTTCGGGGTCCATCCTGAACAAAACAGGGCGGGTCAGGCAATAAGGGATCAGGGACATTGGATAATTCCGGTCTTGTGCAGCGTGCTGCGACGTTGGGCTCAGTGGCCCTGATTGTCTCAAACCCTGACCCGCCTTTTTGACTTTCCAACCGAGCCCTTTCCATGACCCAAGACGAACTCAAAGCCCTGGTGGGCCAAGCCGCCCTGAAATACGTTGTTCCCGGCGAGATCGTCGGCGTGGGCACCGGCTCCACGGTGAACAAATTCATCGATGCTTTGGCCACGATGAAAGACCAGATCAAAGGCGCTGTGTCCAGCTCCGAAGCCTCCACTGTTCGCCTGAAGGCCCTTGGCATTCCGGTGTTTGACAGCAACGAAGTCGAGAGCTTGTCGGTCTACATCGACGGCGCGGATGAAATCGACCACCAGGGCCACATGGTCAAGGGTGGCGGCGCGGCGCTCACCCGCGAAAAAATCGTGGCGGCACAGAGCAAGAAGTTTGTCTGCATCGCCGACGAGAGCAAATTGGTCGATGCTTTGGGGGCGTTCCCATTGCCCGTTGAAGTGATCCCCATGGCCACGGCCCGCGTGATGCGCCAGTTTGTGGCCATGGGCGGCAGCGCGGTGGTCCGCTTGAAAGACGGCCAGCCGCTCGTGACCGACAACGGCCAGCATATCGTCGATGTGAAGGGTTTGACGATCACCGACCCGGTGGCGTTTGAGACCGAAGTCAGCCAGTGGCCTGGCGTGGTCACTGTGGGTGTGTTTGCGCTGCAAAAAGCGCAGGTGTGTTTGCTGGGCACATCAACGGGTGTGAAGACGCTGAACTTTTGAGTTTCGGCTCCCCAAGCCGAATGCGGAACGGAGATTCGGTCGCAGGGGCAGCCTCCCACAAAATCCACGCCTAGCCACAGTGCGAGTGCTTTTGTGGGAGTGCGCCTCAAGCCCGGCGCAGCAACAGGCGCAAATCGGGTCCGATGCGGTCAACCGCATGAAAGGCCAGTTGGACCGCACCACGCAACTCGGTGAGCGCAGGCAGATTGGCCAGGCCTTGGCCGGGCCCTAGCAGTTGCGGGGCCAGGTAAACCAGAAATTCGTCTACCAGCCCTTCGCGGATGAACGAGCCGTTGAGCTTGTGCCCGGCCTCGACATGCAGCTCGTTGATCTCGCGACGGGCCAGGTCGCGCAGCATCGCCGCCAGATCGACTTTGCCACCGGGGCCGGGCATGTCGATCACGGTCACGCCGCGTGCCGTCAGCGCGGCGCGTTTGTCCGAGTGTTCTGTGGTGGCTGTGTAAATCCAGATTTGCCGGTCTTGATCGCCTGTGCCTTGCGTGTCCAGCAGCTTGGCATTCAGTGGCATGTCCAGGCGGCTGTCCACCACCACCAAGTGCGGCTGGCGCGGGGTGTCCACGCCGCGCACGTTCAGTTGAGGGTCGTCTTCTAGGACGGTGCCGATGCCGGTCAGGATGGCGCAGGCGCGGGCGCGCCAGGCATGGCCGTCGGCACGGGCTTCGGGGCCAGTGATCCACTGGCTTTTGCCGTTTTGCAGCGCGGTTTGGCCGTCCAAAGAGGCGGCCACCTTCATGCGCACCCAGGGCAGGCCCCGTTCCATGCGGCTGAAAAAGCCGATGTTCAATTCACGGGCCTGAACGGCGGTGTCATCCTGCGCATCCAAGATGTGGGTCTGCACACCCGCAGCCGCCAGCCGCGCCATGCCCTGGCCCGCCACTTGGGGGTTGGGATCGGTCAGCGCTGCGACCACTCGGCCGATGCCAGCGGCCGCCAGCGCGTCGCAGCAAGGGCCTGTGCGGCCGTGGTGGGCGCAGGGCTCGAGCGTCACCCAGGCGGTGGCGCCTTGCAAGCTGTGCCCGCGTGCGGCGGCATCGCGCAGCGCCATGATTTCGGCATGAGGCCCGCCTGCGCGCTGGGTGTGTCCTTGGCCCAGCACCGTGCCGTCGGCGTCGGTGATCACACAACCCACGCGCGGGTTGGGCGAGGTCAGCCACAGGGCCTGGCGGGCCAGGTTCAGGGCCGAGTTCATGGCTTGGGGTGTCGGGTTCGAGAGGGTCACGGCGAAAGACGGGTGCAGCAAATCATGGCAAGGATACGCCAAGCCAAGCGGGCACCGCATCGCGGCTGCTGTGCAGGGTGAGTTCGCCCATGCGCGGCTGGGCTTGACCGGGCGAATTCCCGCCAAAGCCTGCTCCTGCTGCCCCTAACGCAGGTACCATGGTGGGCCACTGCACGCGCACTTGCAGGTCCTCCAAGGCCAGACCGGGGCGCGTTTGCACCTGGCTTTGAAGGTTGAAGGTCGTGCCTTGCACCGTGGTGGTGGCTTGCAAAGCGCAGCCTGCGCGGCCCGACTGGTGGCAGTCCATGGCGTCCAAGGCGAGGGCCAGGGCCAGGGTGTGCTGGCGCGTGTCGCTGGCGGTGTGGAGGGTGTGCAGGGTCAGACGCGTGGCTGCGGCCAGCCCAATGCCCAGCACCGCCGAGGCCACCAGCGCCTCGATCAGCGCCATGCCTTGGGCTGTCCGCCCTGACATGCCGGTGCGGGGCTGACCAGGCGCACGGGGTTTGGAGGAGGCGGCTTTCATGGCTCGCCCTCGCGCCAGCTGCCTGGCACGCGCTGTACCTGGCGCGCATCGATGCCCGGGGGCCATGGCAATCGGTAAGGAGATGGGTTCAATTCGCGGGCCTCGATGCGGCTGCCGCTTTGCAACTCCGGCAAGCCGGACTCCACCACCAGTTGCCCTTCGATATGTCCGGCGTGCCAGGCCCGGGCTTTGTCGTCCTGACATTGGGTTTGCAGAACCACGGTGCCCACCACGCGCACACCTGGGGCGAGGGAGGGGCAGCGTTGGGCGCAGGCTTGGGCCGAAAACACCAGCAGCACCGGGGCCTCCGAGGTGCCCAGGCTTTGGCTCCAAGTGGCGGCGCTGTCTACCCAGTAGACGCTGCGCGCAGGTTGGCTCAGGGCGCTCAGGCCGTTGCGCGATTGCGCCTCAGACCAGGCCCGGATCTGTTCGGGGGTGATCTCGCCCAGTACGCTGGTCCAGGCTGAGGGTGTGCAGGTGCTGGGCGTGTGGCTGCCCGGGCACACTGTGGCAGCGGTGCCTGCGGTCCTGCTGGTGGACGCCAGGTTTGCCGAATTGTTGGCCGCCAAAGCGCAGCCATTGAGCACCACGGCCGCCGTGTTGGGTTGGCTTGGGGCCGGAGCCACGGCGGGGATGAACACCTGGGCCTGAACCTGTGCTCGGCTTGTGCCATCTTGGAGGCTGGCGCTGGCCAGCAATTGGGCCACGTGGGGGGATCGGATCAGGTCGCGCAAGGCCAGCACCTGCGCTCGGGCATCGGGCAAGCTTGGGTGTGCAGGCGGCTGCAGGGGGGCGCACTGCCAGCGCGGACCGTTGTAGGGCGAAGGACAGGGCGTGGTGCTTGGGCCTGTGCCCCAGACGGGCGGCGTCGGGCCGCTGGCGTGTTGCCGCTGCATTTCAGCCCGCGCCCATGCCAAAGCGGCTTCGGCAGCCAGTCGCGCCTGAGCGGTCTGGCTTTGGTTGTGACTGGCCAGGCGGTCCACCAGCACGCTGCGGGCGCTGTAAAAACTCGCCAGACTGGCCAGCAGCCCCAGGCTGATCGCCACCAGCAAGCTGATGGCACCGCCTTGCACTGCGTGCACCGAGTGGCCGCATGGACGGCGCAGTTTGATGGGCTTGATCATGGGGCGGCACCACAAACCGCAGGCCAGGGCGAGGCGGGCACGTCGTTGCGCAGCGACACGGTTTGCGACAGGCGCAGGGCCCGTTTGGGGTCACGCGGCCATTGGGCACTCAACTGCACCGTGACCCAACGCGCCACCCAGCGCCCTCGTTTTTCGCAGTGCACCTGCCAAGTCAAGCCGGTCATTTTCAGGCTGCCCGCATCGGTCAAGTCGGTCCAGACTTCGGGTGTGCAGGCGGTGCGTATCTGCAACTCATGGTCTTTCAGACGGAAGCCCGAACACTCGTTGTTGTCCAGTTGGCCGTCTTGGTTAAGGTCGTGACCAAAACTGATGCGCTGGCCCTGCACCAGCAAGTCGGCCTGGCCTGCGCAAAAGGCGTCAGCGCAATGGGCTGTGGTGCGCTCACGCCAGGCTTGCCCAAGCGCCTGCGCTTGCCGCAACTCCCGGGTGATGGTGTCCAGCGCCGAGCGCAGGTCATGGTGCATGTGGCTGTCTTGCAAGGCCAGCCGATGTCCCTGCAGAAGCTGAGCCAGCATTTGGCTGCCCGCGGCCAGCACCACCAAGCCCACGCCCAAGCCCACCAGCAAGCCCACCAGGGTTTCGCCCCGCTGCGCGCGAGCTTGACTGCCGAAGGGCTGGCCTGCATCGCAAAAAGGCGCTGGGCTCTTTGTTCTGAGCAGAGCGGCACCCCGAGTCATGGACCGGTCAAAGCTATGGATGCGCAGTGACGCCACAAGTCACTCACTGCCGCCAGCAGCGGCCTGGATCGCCCGCCAGATCGGCTCCGCTGCTGAGCACCACGGTGGCCATGTGCCGCAGTTGCAGGCGCATGGGCGTGCAGACGCTGTCGCGCGCTTGCGCACCGATGGGGTTGGCGATCAGGCTGTAGCCTTCAGGGCTGGCGTCTTCAATCGCCAGGCGGTAATGCCCACCCGAGGACAAGTCGCCCGCCCAGCCCAGGCTGGCCAAATCAGCCGCGTGGCTGCTTTGGACGCCACGCCATCGGGCTTGAGCCAGCTGCAGTTGCTGCAAGGCGCTTTGCGCATCGCTGCGTCGTGCTTGCCGCTGCTGCGCCTGAAACGCGGGCAAGGCCAGTGCAGCCAAGACGGCCATCAAGGCCAGGCTGACCAGCAACTCGCTCAGGGTCCAGCCGGTTTGGACGACCGGTGCGCACGCCATTGTCTTGCCTTTGAGGTACTTCATGCCACTCTCCTTGCTTGGCTTGTTATTGTGAGTACTTAATAATCACTTGTACAGCCGAAGCAGCGCTGGTCATCGCTGGCTGAGTCGGAATCAAGTGCTCACAAGAAAGGAGAGGACGGATCATGCGCAACCGGGGTTTCACGCTGCTCGAAGCCCTCGTGGTTTTGGCCCTGCTGTCGGTGTTGCTGTCTTTGGCAGCGCCCAGTTTCCAAGGCTTGCGGCACAAGCACCAGATGCAAAGCCAGGCCGAACAATTGCAGTCCAGCTTGATGTTGGCGCGCACCGAGGCCTTGCGCCGTCAGCAACGTGTGACCCTGTGTGTGCGCGAATCAGCGGCCGGGGCGGGGCCGGACTGCAGCACGGCAGGCACTTGGGCGCAAGGCTGGGTGGTGTTTGTCGATGGCAACGACAACGGCCGGCGCGAGGCGGCTGAGACCGTGTTGCAGTTGCAAGATGCATTACCTGGCTTTTTGACGCTGCAAGGCAATGCCACGGTGAACCGCTACATCTCTTATGGCCCACAAGGCCGCAGCCAAAGTGCCACGGGTGCCTTTCAGGCGGGCACCTTGACCCTGTGTGGTGCAGGGCAAGCCCATGTCTGGCGGGTGGTGATCAACGCGGTGGGCAAGCCCCGACTGGAAAAAGCCGATCGCACGGACCCAGCGAACTGCTAAAGCCCGTTTGCGTTCAGCTGTGCACGAAAGAAAAGGGTGGCCCGATCAGCCTTGAACCTCGTCAACCAGTGTTTTGAACGCGTCGATGTCTTCGAAGTTGCGGTACACGCTGGCAAAGCGCACATAGGCCACTTTGTCGAGTTTTTTGAGCTCTCGCATGACCAATTCACCAATGCGGTGAGAGGCCACCTCGCGGATGCCCAAGTTCAGCAATTTTTCTTCGATACGCTCAATGGCGCTGTCCACCTGTTCGGTACTCACGGGCCGTTTGCGCAAAGCCAGATTCAGGCTGCCGCGCAGTTTGTCGCGCTGGTAATCGATGCGCCTGCCGTCTTTTTTGACGATGGCCGGAAAGTTGACTTCCGGCTTTTCGTAGGTGGTGAAGCGTTTTTCACATGCGCCACATTGACGACGACGCCGGATGAAATCCCCGTCCTCGGCCAGACGGGTCTCCACCACTTGGGTTTCGAGGTGGCTGCAAAACGGGCATTTCATCGCGCGGGCCGATCAGCCGTAAACCGGAAAGCGGCTGGTCAGCGCGTGCACCTTGGCACGCACAGCGGCCAAGTTGGCTTCGTCCAGTGGGTTGTCCAGCACATCGGCGATCAGGTGGGCGGTCGCGCGGGCTTCTTCGTCCTTGAAGCCACGGGTGGTCATGGCCGGCGTGCCAATGCGCACGCCACTGGTCACAAACGGCTTTTCAGGGTCGTTGGGGATGGCGTTTTTGTTGATCGTCATGTGAGCGCTGCCCAAAGCGGCTTCGGCCACTTTGCCGGTGATGCCTTTGGCGCGCAGGTCCACCAGCATGACGTGGCTTTGGGTGCCGCCGCTCACGATGCGCAGGCCGCGAGCGGTCAAGGTCTCGGCAATGATCTGCGCGTTCTTGATCACCTGGGCTTGGTAGGTCTTGAACTCGGGTGCCAGGGCTTCTTTGAACGCCACGGCTTTGGCGGCTATCACGTGCATCAGCGGGCCGCCTTGCAGGCCGGGGAAGATGGCGCTGTTGATCGCTTTTTCGTGCTCGGCCTTCATCAAGATGATGCCGCCACGGGGGCCGCGCAGG
>JBIKQY010000365.1:0-3227 GCA_044349465.1 Limnohabitans sp.
GCACGGGGTTGGGGTAGACGCCTGCGGCAATCAGACCCGCGTAGTGGGCCATGTCGACCATGAAGATCGCCCCGACTTCTTTGGCCACTTTGGCAAAACGGGCCCAGTCGATGTGCAGGCTGTAAGCCGATGCGCCTGCAATGATCAGCTTGGGTCTGGTTTCCCGGGCCTTGGCTTCCATGGCTTCGTAATCGATGGCTTCCTTGGCGTCCAGGCCGTAGGACACGACGTTGAACCATTTGCCCGAGATGTTCAGCGGCATGCCGTGCGTCAGGTGGCCGCCTTCGGCCAAGCTCATGCCCATGATGGTGTCCCCGGGCTTGAGGAAAGCCAAGAACACCGCCTCGTTGGCCGATGCGCCGCAATGCGGTTGCACGTTGGCCGCTTCTGCGCCAAAAATTTGCTTGATGCGGTCAATGGCCAGTTGCTCGGCCACGTCCACATGCTCGCAGCCACCGTAGTAGCGCTTGCCCGGATAACCTTCGGCGTATTTGTTGGTGAGCTGGCTGCCTTGGGCAGCCATGACCGCGGGCGAGGCGTAGTTCTCGCTGGCGATCAGCTCGATGTGGTGTTCTTGGCGGGCGTTCTCGGCCTGGATGGCAGCAAACAGCTCGGGGTCGGTTTGTTCAATCAGTGTGTTGCGGTTGTACATGGCAGTCCTTTGGATGGAGGTGACCTTGACCAGAACCCGGCGTGAACGGACAAGGGCTGCCCAGGCGAACGGCTTAAAACCTGGCCCGGCATGCAAGGCAGTCGGTCAGGCTGTGCGCTTCCCAGTGGTTCGGCAGTGACTCGGGTCACCACGCTCCACGTCAGAGTGCTCTGTTTTGCTTTGAAAACAGGCTCCTATCGCCAGTCGCGCACCCTTGGAGTGTAGCCCAGCCTGTTGCGCAGTCTGGGCCGAGCATTCACATTTGGGCTTGTGGGAATTTGGGCAAGCCCCCGTTGTTTTTGTTGGACAAGGCCGTTTTTTGGCCCTTGCCGATGTTGTCGAGCAACTTTTGTTCGGCCAGTACACGGTCGACATATTGGTCGTTATTGCCTTGCCCGGAGGCTCGGGCATATTGGCGCAGCGCATCTTCAAGCGAACTTGTATCTTGGATCAAGCCCTGAAGCAGGCGTGTGCCTACCCGCAGATTGGTCAGCGGGTCAAAGGCAGCCAGGCGGCCGCCAAAAGAGGACAGTGCGCCGGTGTGGGCTTCGGGTTCAATTTGCATCAGACCCAAGCCCCCTTGGCTGCCAGAGGCAAAAGGATTGAAGCGGGATTCGATGGCCATCACGGCCAGGATCAAGGTAGGGGCGATCTGGCTGCGCTCACCCAATGCCCAAGCCTCGGCAACCAAGGCGGCCAAGGGCTCTGGTGAGACTTTGTATTTGCTGCTGAGCCAACGGGTCACAGCCACTTGATCACTGCTCAGGTCCTGCATCGGTGCAGCGGTCGAGCGGGCTGCAGCTGTGAGTGCTGGTGCTTCTACAACCGCAGTTTGCTCCACTTGGCGCAGTTCAAGCCAGCCCATCAGTGTTTCGCTGGCCTGCTGCTGCAAGCCGGGACGGGCCACGAGTGTCAACGTCATGCCCACCACGGCCAAGCCAATCACGGCCAGACTGTGCCGGGTGATTTCCACAAAGCCTTCACGCACATCGCAGGCCAAAGTGGACACCGCCTGTTTGAGGTGGGTCCAAGTCAAAGTCGCTGTCATAGCACTTCCTCTCATGCCAAGGCCCAATGGCTTTCGCATTGGGTACTTGATGGGTTGGGGGTACGCGACCCGCAACAAGCGGCAAGCACTTTTGCGGGTTGAGCCGGATTCGGCAGCGGTATCGGGTTATCCCTGACGGTTGCAGGGTGGGGCGAATTCTAGGAACTTTTCATAACCAGTCAAGTATAACAAGCATAATAAAAACTATTTATGGATATATAGATGTGTTCTGCGTGTGTAATTCATCAGAGAATGCGTTTGAAAACGGGCCAAGCGGCACCGTCGCCCAAATTACGGCGAAAATAGCCGTTTGACGCCCGATTGGCCGCTTGAACAGTCAAGTGCCACCGTTTCGGCCTGTTTGCCCCGTTGGCAGACACCGTGTTTTTAAAGTTTGAACCGTGACCTCTTCCAAGCCTTTTGACATCGCCACCCTCGATCCCTTGACGGCCGGCATTTTCAATGCCCCTACTTCCGGCGAGCGCAGTGCTCGCCTGCGCGAGTGGCTGCAGACTGAGCCTTCCGAGGACTTCATGTCCGAGGTCTACCGCGAGCTGTCGGGTCGCGACAAGGGCGTGGCCAAACTGCTCAAGGAAAAGCTCGATGAGCTCAAGCGCCTGCATGGTCAAGAAGCCTTGGCCACCGAGTGGGCCCAAAAAGCCGAGCAGTTGCTGCAATCGCCGCGTCTGAACATTGCCGATGCGCTGGCCTGGCAGCGCGATGCCGCCAAGGCCGGTGCACCGCTGTCACGCGAGCCCTTGGCCGGGTTCAAGCAGCGCTTGACCGAAGTGGTCAAGGGCGTGGAAGACTTGCAACACCAGGTCATGGTGCAGCGCGAAGCGGCCGTGTTGCTGGCCCAGCGCATCGAGGTCTTGTCAACCAAATCACTGGCCGAGGCGCTGGGTGGACAAACCGGCTTGCAGGCCGATGTGCTGCAGTGGCAAAACCAGGCCCAGGCCCTGACGCACAACAGCGTGTGGCCCAGCGTGGACCTGAAATACCCGCCCCAGCTGGACGCTGCAGGCAAGCAACTGCAGGCGGTGTGGGATGGCTTTTCGGCCGCAGCAGGCGTGGCCGCTTTGGCCCAAAGCGACGCTTCGGCCGCCTTGCCCCCCGTGCCCGTGTGGGCCGATGAGATCCGCCGACAGCGTGGTGAATTGCCGCAGCAAGCCGCTGCAGCTGCTGAAACGGCCAAGACCCCCAAGCCTGCCAAAACAGAAGCGGCTGAAAAGCCGACCAAACCGAAAATCGACCCGGCCCAGCGCCAGGCCCTGCGCGAGCAAGCGATGGCAGCTGTGACCGAGGTGCTGGAGGTGCTGGAAAAACAACTCACCGAAACCCAGGAAACCCCGCCCACCGAGGCTGCCGCCGCCTTGCGCAGCATGCTCAAGACCCACGGAAAGCAGCTCGATACCAGTTTGGACGAGCGCCTGCACAAAGCTTTGACGGCGGGCGGCGATGCCGAAGGCTGGCAGCGTTGGCTGGCCGATCAGGTGCGCACCGAGCTGGTCACCCAGGCCGAAGCCC
>JBIKQY010000033.1:0-14019 GCA_044349465.1 Limnohabitans sp.
CCTTGCGTTCGGCGTACTTGATGTACTGGCGCAGCAGCATGCTGGCCCAGTCGCAGGCTTCTGTGCCACCGGCACCGGCCTGGATGTCGACAAAGCAGTTGAGCGGATCGGCCTCGTGGCGGAACATGCGGCGAAATTCGAGGTCTTCCACCAGCCTGGCTAGTTTGGCGGCTTCGGCTTCGATGGTTTGCAGGCCTGCATCGTCGCCTTCTTCCTTGCTCATTTCAAAGAGCTCAAGGTTGTCGGCCAGCTCGCTGGTCAGGTTGGTGATGGTCACCACCACGCCGTCGAGGGCTTTTTTTTCTTTGCCCAGTTCCTGGGCTTTTTTGGGGTCGTTCCAGACCGAGGGATCTTCGAGTGATGCGTTGACGGTTCTCAGCCGTTCAGATTTGGCATCGTAGTCAAAGATACCCCCGTAACTCGTGGGTACGAGCAGTCAGGTCTGTGAGGGATGTGCCGATTTGGTTGATGCGTTCTGCGTCCATGGGGAAAGTGTCCGGTTCGGTAAACCGGACATTTTCTCATGAGTTGGTGTGGCGCATGCCCCCGCCAGGGCTTAAAACTGCCGCCCGTAAGAGAACATCAGGCCGGCGCTGCCCAGAAATTTGACTTGAACCGAGTCGTGCTGCGTCAATTTGTAGCCCAATGAAGGGATGATGGCCGGATTGAACCCCTTGTAATTGAGGGGCACCTTGTCCTCGTAAGGCGCCACGTAGCCATACATCAGGCCGCCCGTGACTTTGGCGAACAGTTCAGGCACGCCCATCAGCTTGTTGAACTGCAGACCGGCATAAACATACACCGAAGGCTGCCCAAAAGAGTTGCTGAAAAAGCTGATGCCGCACAAACGGTCGCCGGGCAGTTGTTCGTCAATCGCCACCAAGACCACTTGTTTGTGCTCCTTGCTTTGACTCCAGTGGTGGGTGTAAGGGGAAAACGTGAACTCACCCCGATGTGCAGGCTCGGGGGCCCCTTTGACCGACAAAAAGTCTGGGCAAAACCGGTTGCTGGTTTGTGCTTGTGCCAAAGACGTGCAAGCCGACAAAAGTGCCATCAGAAAAAAACGGGAAATGAGCTTGGCCTGCATGTTGGATCAACATCAAAATAAAGAAGGGCGATTCTAGGTCTTTTCAGTGACAGAATTTTTCAATCAGACGGGCCAGAGTTTCGGGTTGGTCGTGTTGCAGCATGTGACCTGCATCCTGAATGACCGTTTTCTCCAGGTGGGGCACCGCTTGCAGGCGCTCATGGTATTGGGCCAGGGTGTACCGGCCTTTCCACCACTGGCCAAGCGAGTCGTCTGCCGCCTCCACAGCCAGCACGGGGGCGCTGATGCGGCGGTACATTTCCAGCGCCTCCTCGACGTGGTAGAGGTAGGGGTTGATGACCTTGTGCGCCGAGTCCCCCAGGATGCGCCACTGACCATCGGGGCCGGGGCTGGCCCAGTGTTGGGCCAGCCAGTCGGCCTTGTCCTGGCTCAAGCGGCGGTTGGTTTTCATCAGGCGCGCGGCAACGCCTGCTGCATCGGCATAGGGTTTGAGGTCGTTGCTGCCTGCACGCTGCGCCTTGAGTTCGTCCAGCCACTGGGCCATGCGTGTGGGCGCTTGGCTCGTTTGGGTGGCGGGCATGCCAAACCCCTCCAAATTGACCAGACGGCGAATCCGCTCGGGCCGGGTCCCCGCGTACATCATCACCACATTGCCGCCCATGCTGTGGCCCACCAGGTCGATGCTCTGGCCGGGGTACAGCGTGTCCAGCAGCGCGTCCAGATCGGCCAGGTAGTCGGGGAACCAATAGCTGTCGGTGGCGGGTGCCTCGGTCAGGCCGTAGCCGCGCCAGTCCATGGCGATGATGGGGCGCTGGCTGACAAAGGCCTCGCTGAACGCGTCCACCATGAATTGCCAAGAGGCAGCCACGTCCATCCAGCCATGCGCCAGCACCAGCGGCGTGGTGCCCGGTGTGGCCGTGCCCCATTGGCGGACGTGGTAACGACAGCCGCGCAGCGGCACCCAGAGACTTTGTGAGGGGCATAAAACTTGGTACATACTTTCCATCATAAGGAGAGACACCGTGAACATCAGTCGCCACCAGGACCGACCAGCCGCCCCCCAGGAAGCCTTTGGCTCGCAGCCTGCAGCCAAGCCCCCGACCCGAAGTCCGGCCACCGACCGCTATGCGGCCATCCACCAGGGCTTTGGCTGGAAAGTGCCCAAGCGCTTCAACATGGCACAAGCCTGTTGCGGGCAATGGGCAGCGCAAGCGGGCACCGCCAAACAACACGCCGTGCGTGAGCACGTGGCGGGGCAGGGCCTGGGGCGCAGCTGGACCTTCGGGCAGCTCCAGCAAGACGCCAATCGGCTGAGCCGGGTGCTGCGTTCTCACGGCGTGCAGCGTGGTGACCGCGTGGCCATCGTCATGCCCCAGCGCTATGAAACAGCGGTGGCCTACATGGCCGTGCTGCAGATGGGCGCGGTGGCCATGCCGCTGTCGATGCTGTTTGGCCCTGAGGCCTTGTCATTTCGCATCAACGACAGCCAAGCGCGCGTGGCGGTGTGCGATGAATCCACTGTGCAGGCCTTGCTGCAGGCCAGAGCCGATTGCCCCGGTTTGCAGACGCTGTTGGGGGTGGGCGAAGCGGGCACCTTGGCCGATCTGGACCTGACCCCAGCCATGGCGGCCAGCGCGAGCACGTTCAAACCCGTGTCCACTTGGGCTGAAGAACCGGCGGTGCTGATCTACACCAGCGGCACCACCGGCAACCCCAAGGGGGCCTTGATTCCGCACCGGGCACTGATCGGTAACCTCACGGGCTTTGTGTGCAGCCAAAATTGGTTTGGCTTTGACCCTTTCAAGGCAGAAAAGCCCTCGAAAGCCGTGTTCTGGTCGCCTGCCGACTGGGCCTGGACGGGCGGGCTGATGGACGCCTTGCTGCCCAGCCTCTACTTTGGCCGTCCCATCGTGGCCTTCAATGGGCGGTTTTCGCCCGAAGCGGCCTTCGAAATTTTGCAAAGCCACGGCGTCACGCACACCTTTTTGTTCCCCACCGCGCTCAAAGCCATGATGAAGGCTGTGCCCGAGGTGAAGGGCCGCTACCGCCTGAAACTGCAAGCCATGATGAGCGCGGGCGAGGCGGTGGGTGACGCGGTATTTGCGTATGTCCAGCAGCAGATGGGCGTCACGGTCAACGAGATGTTTGGCCAGACCGAGATCAACTACGTGGTGGGCAACTGCACCCGCCTGTGGCCGGCCAAACCTGGCAGCATGGGCAAGGGCTATCCGGGCCACCAAGTGGCCGTCATCGACGAGGCGGGTCAGCTGTGCCCGCCCGGCACACCTGGCGAAGTGGCGGTGAACCGCTTCGATGTGCACGGTCAGCCCGACCCGGTATTCTTTTTGGGCTACTGGAACAACGACAAGGCCACGAAGGCCAAATACACCGGCAACTGGTGCCGCACGGGCGACATGGCGGTGGCCGACGAGGACGGCTACCTTTGGTACCAAGGGCGCACCGACGACATGTTCAAGGCGGCGGGTTACCGCATTGGCCCGGGCGAAATTGAGAACTGTTTGGTCAAGCACCCCGCCGTGGCCAACGCCGCCGTGGTGCCCAAGCCCGACAAGGACCGGGGGGCGCTGGTCAAAGCCTATGTGGTCATGTCGCCCGACTGGCAAAGCCGCAGGCCTGCAGGGCCAGGGCAGACGGCTTTTGACGACGAGGTGCGCCGCGAACTGCAAGCCCATGTGCGCGGTTTGCTCGCCCCTTATGAATACCCCAAAGAGATCGAATTCATCGACCAGTTGCCGATGACCACCACCGGCAAGGTGCAGCGCCGCGTGCTGCGCCTGCAAGAGGAGGCGCGTGATGAAAAGCGCATGGAGCCTTGAGCGTGCGGCCGAGCCAGTGGACCTTCAACGCCCAAGCCCAAACGCTCAACATGCCAAAATCAGGCTTTTAAGACGCAGCCAAAGACAAGCCCATGAACAAAGTACAACTTGGTCAATCCGACCTGCACGTCACACCCATTTGCCTGGGCACCATGACCTTTGGCCAGCAAGTGAGCGAAGAGGGGGCTCACGCCATCCTTGACCACTCTTTGGCCGCTGGCATCAATTTCATTGACACCGCCGAGATGTACGCTGTGCCCGCCACGGCCGACACCTGTGGCCTGACCGAAACCTACATTGGCAACTGGTTTGCCAAAAACCCTGGTGCGCGCCAAAAGCTGGTGCTGGCCACCAAGGTGGCGGGCCCCTCGCGCAGCATGCCCTGGGTGCGCGAAGGTGCGGGCATGACGGCACAAGACATCCTGAACTCCTGCGAAGGCAGTTTGCGCCGCCTGCAAACCGATGTGATCGACCTGTACCAGATCCATTGGCCCGAGCGCCATGTGATGGCCTTGGGTTTTCATTATTTCGACCCGAGCAAGGACCAGCCGGCCACCTCCATCCATGAACAACTCGAAGCCCTGGCCCAGCTGGTCAAGGCGGGCAAGGTACGCCACATCGGCCTGTCCAACGAAACGCCTTACGGCGTGCACGAGTTTGTTCGCCTGGCCGAGCAGCACGGCCTGCCCCGTGTGGCCACCGTGCAAAACCCCTATGCGCTGGTCAACCGGGTTTACGACAACGGCCTGGACGAGACCTGCCACCGCCTGAATGTGTCCTTGCTGGCTTATTCGCCGCTGGGCTTTGGCTTGCTCACGGGCAAATACGACGAAACCGGTTTCGAAGGCCCAGGCGCACCCGATGGCCGCGTGTCCCGGTACGAGTCGGTGCGCAAGCAGCGTTGGTCCCGTCCGGAAGCTTTGACTGCAGCGCGCCGCTACAACCAGCTGGCGCGTGACAACGGCCTGACACCGACCGAAATGGCGCTGGCCTTTTGCTACCACCGCTGGAACGTGACCAGCACCATCATTGGCGTGACCTCGGTGGCGCAGCTGGACGAGGACCTGGCCGCCTGGTCGGTGCAGCTCTCGCCCGAGGTGCTCAAGGCGATTGACCAGATCCGTTGGGAAATCCGCGACCCGGCTTTGTGATGCAGGCCCATGGCCAAAAAAGACAAAGTCAGTGAAACCCCTGCCACGGCGCTCTTGCGTCAGCACGGGGTGGCCTTCACAGAGCACCCCTACGATTACCTGGAGCACGGCGGCGCGCAGCACAGCGCCCAGGTGCTGGGCATGGACCCGTTTGCCGTGGTCAAGACCCTGATCATGCAAGACCAGGACGCCAAGCCCTTGGTGGTGCTGATGCACGGCAACCGCAAGGTCTCGACCAAAAACCTGGCGCGGCAAGTGGGTCTCAAATCCATCGAGCCGTGTGCGCCTGAAGTGGCCAACCGGCACAGCGGCTACTTGGTGGGCGGCACCTCGCCCTTTGCCACGCGGCGGCTCATGCCCGTGTTCATCGAAGAGACCATCCTCGCCTTGCCGCGCATTTGCATCAATGGCGGCAGGCGTGGTTACTTGGTGGGCATCGACCCTCAAGTGTGTGTGCAACTGCTGGCCGCCAAGGCGGTCAACTGCGCACTGGCAGAATGACGCCCGAACAAGAACAAGGGAAATTTCGATGGACATGTGGATTCAAGTGGGCGTCGTGCTGGCCAGCTATCTGTTGGGCTCGCTCAGCTTTGCGGTGATCGTCAGCCGCCTGATGGGCCTGAACGACCCGCGCAGCTACGGCAGCAAAAACCCGGGGGCCACCAATGTGCTGCGTTCGGGCAGCAAAAAGGCGGCCATCCTGACCTTGCTGCTGGACGCCTTCAAAGGCTGGCTGCCCGTGGCGCTGGTGCTGGCCTATGGCCCCGAACACGGTGCTGACGCAGGTTTGGCCGCGCTGGCCGGGTTGGCCGCCTTTTTGGGGCATCTGTACCCGGTATTTTTTGGCTTTGCCGGTGGCAAGGGCGTGGCCACGGCGGTGGGTGTGGTGGTGGGTGTCAACGGCAGCTTGGCGCTGGCGGTGGTGCTCAGCTTTGCCATCGTGCTGTTTTTCTCGCGCTACGTGTCCTTGGCCTCGATGGTGGCGGCGGTGTTCGCACCTGTTTTTTACCTGTTTGGCGATGGGGTGGCCTGGCAAGCGTCTTTGCCCGAAGTGTTGAGTCTGGCGGTCATGGCCTTGCTGCTGGTCTGGCGGCACCGAGAAAACATCCACCGCTTGATGGCGGGCACCGAGTCACAACTGGGAAAGAAAAAAGCATGAGCCAAGACCTTCAACGCATGCATGTGGGGGCTCGCTTAAGCGAGACCGCTATTTTCAACGGCGTGGTGTACCTCGCGGGCATGGTGCCCGAGTGCGAGGCCACCGACATCCGCAGCCAAACGGCCGATGTGTTGCAGCAGATCGAGCTGCGCCTGGCCGAGGCGGGCAGCGACAAAACCCGCATCTTGCGCACCCAGATTTACCTCAAAGACATCACCGACATCGCCGCCATGAACGAGGTGTGGGATGCGTGGGTGGTGGCAGGCAGTGCGCCACCGCGTGCCACGGTTCAGGCCGCACTGGCCAATCCGGCCTATTTGATCGAGGTGGTGGTCACGGCGGCGGTGGCGTAATAGGGCGTTTGGTTACCCCCCGCTCGATACTTGTCGTTTCCGTCTGGCATTGTCATACCCGCGCAGGCGGGTATCCATGGTGACCGAAGGCACGGACCCCCGATCGAGTCGGGGGTAACAAAGTCAAAAAGGCATGGTCCCCGGATCGAGTCCGGGGTGACATGCAAACTGGATCACATGCGCTCAAAAATCGCCGCAATGCCCTGACCGCCACCGATGCACATGGTCACCAGCGCATAGCGGCCGTTCACACGCTGCAGCTCGTACAGGGCTTTCACGGTGATCAGCGCGCCGGTCGCACCAATCGGGTGGCCCAGCGAAATGCCCGAGCCGTTGGGGTTGACTTTGGCGGGGTCCAGACCCAGTTCGCGCGTCACGGCGCAGGCTTGGGCGGCAAAGGCTTCGTTGGCCTCGATCACGTCCAGGTCGTTCACGGTGAGGCCCGTCTTTTTCAGCACCGCATGCGTGGCCGAGATCGGGCCCACGCCCATGATCTTGGGGTCCAGACCGGTGTGGGCGTAACCCACCAGACGGGCCATGGGCTTGGCGCCACGGGCCTTGGCGGCGCCGGCTTCCATCAGCACCAGCGCAGCCGCTGCGTCGTTGATGCCCGAGGCGTTGCCCGCGGTCACGGTGCCGTTTTCTTTCACGAAGACGGGCTTGAGTTTGGCCATGTCTTCAAGCTTGCAACCGGGGCGGAAATGCTCGTCGGTGGTGTAGGCCACGTCGCCTTTTTTGCTTTTGAGCATGACCGGCATGATCTGGTCTTTGAAGCGGCCTTCGGTGGTGGCGCGCTCGGCGCGGTTGTGGCTTTCCAGGGCCAGCGCGTCTTGCATTTCGCGGGTGATGCCGTACTTGGTGGCCACATTTTCAGCCGTCACGCCCATGTGGATGTTGTGGAAGGGGTCGTGTAATGCGCCGATCATCATGTCGATCATCTTGGTGTCGCCCATGCGTGCACCAAAACGGGTGGCCAGGCTGGCGTAAGGTGCCCGGCTCATGTTTTCTGCACCGCCGCCAATGGCGATGTCACAGTCGCCCAGCAAGATGGACTGGCTGGCGCTGACGATGGCCTGCAGGCCTGAGCCGCAAAGGCGGTTGACGTTGAAGGCGGGCGTGCTTTCGGCGCAGCCGCCATTGATGGCCGCCATGCGCGACAAATACATGTCTTTGGGTTCGGTGTTGACCACATGGCCAAACACCACATGGCCGACGTCTTGGCCTGAGGTGCCCGCGCGGGACAGGGCTTCGCGCACGACTTGTGCGGCCAGCTCGGTAGGTGGGATGTCCTTCAGGCTGCCACCAAAGGTACCAATGGCGGTGCGCACACCGCTGACAACAACAACTTCACGGCTCATATAAATATCTCCAAAATAAAAAAACGAGAAAAAATAAAACGATTGAACCCGGGCAGTGTCAGGGTTCAGGGCTACAGCGAACTGACAAGCCTTTTGATCCGGTCCAGCGGGGTTTGAAGGCCCATGGGTGGGCTCCTGCAAAAATCCATCGCTTGCCTGTGCTCATCCCCGCACGTCAGCCACCGGTTCACGTCCGAAATCTGGCCGAGCCAAGTAGCCCAGCACCAGGGCGGCGGCTTGGGCGGGCGAGCTGAGTTGGCCTTGTGCCTTGAGTTGCAAAAACTTGGACTGGTCCGGAAACGCTTCGCCCGCTGCGCCGCGCATTTGCACCTGCATGTCGGTGTCGATCACGCCGGGGGCGAGCGAGCAGACTTTGGCACCGTTGGCTTGCAGTGCCTCGTCCAGTGCCATGCAGCGGGTGAAATGGTCCATGCCTGCTTTGGCAGCGCAATAGCCCGCTTGCGAGGCCATGGGGTAGCGGCCCAGGCCCGACGAAATGTTGAGCACTTTGCGCGGCACGGGCCAGGCTTGTGTGGCCCCTAAAAAGGCGGCGCACAGCTGCATGGGTGCTTCCAGGCCCACGCGCAGCGATTGGGCCAGGTCGGCAGGGCGGGACTGGCTAAGCGGCACGATGGGTGGGATGACGCCCGCGTTGTTGATCAGGTTCACGCTGGCATGGTCGTCCGGGTTTTGGCTTTGCAGCCAAGTTTGCAGGCGTTCGCTCGCCGCTTGGCCATCGGCCAGATCTTGTGTCCACTGGGTCAAGGTGGCCCCTGTTTGTGTGGCCAGGGTGCTCAGGGCCGGATTGGCGTGGCGCGAAATGCACAGCAGGGTGTGGCCCGCTTGCAGCAGCTGCTCGGCCATGGCCAGACCCATGCCGCGCGATGCGCCGGTGAGGATGTACAGGTGTTTTTTCATGTCGGGCATGTTAGGGGCTTTGGGGTCCCTTGGCAAAGGCGCTAGCTTGCCAAGAGTAGCGCAGATGACAGTGGTGTGATGGGTGCGCCCTGGGTGGGACATGGCGCTGCGGTCATGGGGCGCTGTTGTGTAAGCTTGTGGTTTCGTCAGACTTATTTGTGAGGTACTTTGGGCATGAAAAAAACCAATCACCGCAAAGCGCCGCTCCAAACCGCCGCTCAAGTGCAGGCCCTGAACCAACGCTTGACCGAGTTGGGTCAGCGCTTTGTGCAGTTGTCTGCGCAAGGGGACTTTGCCGCAGCACTGGCGGTGAACGAGCAGGCTCGCCGCATCGTGCCTCGGCATCCTCAAATTTTGGGCGATGCGGCGCTTTGCCATTTGCGTCTGGGGGACCGTGAAAAGGCGCGCGACATTTACCTGCAAGCCTGCGAGTTGGGACCGCAAGACGAGAACCTGTGGGATGGCTTGACCGAGACCTGCGGGCATCTGGGCCGCATGGCCGAGGTGCGTCAGCATGGGGTTTACAGCCTGACGCTCAAAGATCAAAAAACCCGGTCGCACGCGGCCCAGCCTTTGCCCGCAAGCCTGCCCACACCCAACACCGATGCGCGCCGCCAGGTGATTGCTTTCAGCCTGTTTGGCGACCACCCGCGTTACTGTGAAACCGCCAAGCTGAACGTCATGGTGGCGCAGCAATTGTTGCCCCAATGGACTTGCCGCTTTTATGTGGACGACACGGTGCCGCTTGCGGTGAGAGACTCATTGCAGTCTCTGGGCGCGCAGGTGCTGGATGTGTCGGCGGCTGATCGGCAGGCGTTGAGCGGTTTGATGTGGCGCTTTTTGGTGCTGCAAGACGACAGCGTGGACCGGTTCTTGATTCGGGATGCCGATTCGCTGATTTCAAGGCGCGAGGTGGCGGCCATCGAGGCCTGGCTGCAAAGTGACCGGTTTTTCCATTTGATGCGCGATTATTTTTCGCACACCGAACTGCTGTTGGCGGGCATGTGGGGCGGCTGCGGCGGGGTGTTCAAAAACCTGCGTCAGCAGATGGTGGATTTTGTGGCGCAAGGCCAGTATTTGGGCCAACGGGTGGTGGACCAGCATTTCCTGCGCATGCACATTTGGCCCACGGTGCGTCAAAGCCTGCTTTCGCACGACCCGGTGTTTGGTTTCATGCAGGGGCAGGATTTTCCACCGCACGAAGCGCAGGACATGGGGCAGGAGTTTCATGTGGGCTGCAACCTGTCGAGCAGCAGCATTGGCGCTGAATCGGCCTTGCCCGACGGTCAGCAAGTGGGCTGGAAAATCGTGGATGCGCAGCAGCAGACCATTTGCCAATACACCAGCACGGTGCGCCAGGGCCAATGGCGCGCCGACATTCCCGGGCCCTATGCCAAATTGATCGGCGAGGGCGTTTGGCGCGTGGAGGTGTTGCGTTGATCAGCGGCTCATTGCCCCTGCGCTGCCCGGATGCGATTGACCTGCAAGGGCGTGACTTCGCTGGCCTGGTTGCCCCAGCGGGTGCGCAGATGCGTCAGCACAGCCGCGATGTCGCGGTCTTGCAGGTCCAGCACCGCAGGCGGCATGCCAAAGGGGCGGGGGTGGCCTTGTGTGGCGGGGCCGTAGCCACCGTACAGCACCAGTTGCACCAAATTGGTGGGGTCGTTCAGCAGCACGGCGCGGTTGCCGGCCAAGGCGGGGTAGGCCACCTCGCCCGAGGCGGTTTTCACGCCTTCGCCTTGCTCGCCGTGGCACTGCAGGCACTGGTTTTCATAGACTTTTCCACCCAAGGTGGCCACTTGCAGGCTGATGCGGCTGGGCTTGGCCGCCGCAGGCGCACTCTGGGGTGTGCTTTGGGCGCGTGACTGCAGGTACATGGCCATGGCTTGCAAGTCGGTTTCTTTCAGGTGCTGCAGGCTGTGCTGGACCACTTCGCCCATGGGGCCGCTGGTTTGCGCCGTGGCCGAGCCGCCGGTGCGCAGCAGGCGCACGATCTCGGGCAAGGGGGTGCTGGCCAGGCCCGATTCGGCATCGCGCGTCAGGTCGGGGGCGTACCAGTTGACCACCGGCATCAGGCCGCCCGACAAGTCGTTGACCGCGCCGCTGGCCCCCAGCGCGTTGCGCGGGCTGTGACAGGCGGCGCAGTGGCCCAGGCCTTGCACCAGGTAAGCGCCCCTGTTCCATTCGGCGGTTTGCGACTTGTCCGCTTGAAACGGGCTGGGCTCAAAAAACAGGCTGCGCCACACGGCCAGCGCGGGCTGTGTGCCTACGGGCCAAACCAAAGTGTGGGCAGGCTGGGCTTGCGCCACCGGAGCTAGAGTGTTCAGCCACGCAAAGATCGCGTCGCTGTCCTGGCGTGTGATGACACTGGTGTGGTTGTAGGGGAAAGCCGGAGCCAGCAAGCGAGCGTCTTTGGAGCGGCCACGGTGCATGGCTTGCCAGAAGTCTTGCGCGCTCCAGCGGCCCAAGCCTGTGGCCGGGTCGGGTGTGAGGTTGCTGCTGTACACGCCGCCAAAGGGCGTATCGATGCGCCGACCGCCCGCAAAAGGTGTGCCGCCCCGGGTGGTGTGGCAGGCCATGCAGTTGCCTGCCAGGGCCAGGTAGCGGCCTTGTTCGATTTGGGCTGCGCTGGCCTGTGGGGTTGGAAGCGCCTCGGTGGTCGTTGTTTGGGTGGCCGTGGTTGGGCTGGGCAGCACCAGGTCGCCCCAGTTGTCCCACACCACCCCCATGGCGAGCACCGCCAAGCTGATCAGTGTGACCCAGCCCAGGCGTTTGACCGGGTGCATGCCTTGCCATGGGCGCTTCATGGCTTGCCCCCGTTCAGAGGCTTGGCGGCGGTGGCCGACAACTCGGGTGCGCTGCCGCAGCGCAGGGCCTCAGGCAAGGCGGGCCCCGCAGGGGCGCGCTCCGCGGGCCGGGTGTCGGCCGGCAGCGGCTGGCGGGCGAGCCAGCTCGACACAGCGATCAGGTCTTGTGCAGGCATGCGCTGGACGATTTCGGCCATGCAATCGGGCGCATGGGCGCGGCGCTGCGCGGTTTGCCAAGCGCCCAGCTGCGCGTTCAGGTAGTCCAATGGCAAGCCCAAAAGCCCCGGCACGTTGGGCTGCACGCCCGTCAAGCGGACGCCGTGGCACTGGGTGCAGGCGGGCAGGCCGCGTGTGGCGTCGCCTTGTGTCACCAATTGCTGGCCTTTGGCCAGGCGCTCGGGCGTGATGGCGTTGTTGGCGGTGGGGGCGGGGTAGGGCAGTTGCAAGTTGGCAAAGTACTGCGCCATCTCGCCCAAATAGGCGTCGGTCAAAGGGTCGACCAGGCGGGCCATGAGATCGTAATGGCGACGGCCTTGCGCGAAATTGCGCAACTGGTTGTGCAGGTAACCGGCCGGTTTGCCCGCCAGGCGCGGGTAGTAACCGTCGGGGCCGGCGCGGCCTTGCTCGCCATGGCAGGCGGTGCAGGCACGGGTGCGCTCAGCCATGTCGTCGGCAAAACGCTTGGGGGCCGGGGCTGGGGTGGGGGCTTGGGCGCTCAAGGGGCCTGCACACAAGGCGACTGCGGCCCAAAACAAGCCTTTGAAGAGGCCTTTGATCCACCAGGCGCTGGGCTGGCGCAAACGGGTGGGGGTCGGGTGATCCAGCGGGGCAGCTGACCTGGGTGCGGTGAAATTCTGACTGCTTTTAAACATCCTCATTCGTTGAAGATAACCGATGCGGCGACAATGTCGGGTTTTGCGCTGAAAGCCCAGTGGCCCCAGTGCGTTGTTTTCTCCTCATCAGTTCAAGCCATGTCCGATATCCAAGTCCGATTTGCCACCCTCCAAGACGCCCCTGCCGTGGCCGCTTTGCATGTGAGCGCTTGCCGCGCCGCCTACGCGGGCCAGGTGCCCGATACCCATTGGGACGCCACGCCCATGCCCAAACGCGTGTCGTTCTGGAAAGAGGCCATCGAATACGGCGAGCCGCAGGTCATGGTGGCGGTCGCTGGCCGCGAGATCGTGGGCTTTGTGGGCTTTGACCGCTCGCGTGACCCCAAGAGCAAAAACACCACCGGTGAAATCTGGGCCATTTACGCTGCACCCGACCGTATTGGCCAAGGCGTTGGCCTGGCCCTGTGGGACGCCGCCCGCGAAGGCCTGGAGGACGAAGACTGCACCGATGTGACCGTTTGGCTGCCGCTCTTGCACGAGCGCACTTTGCGCTTTCACGATCTGGCTGGCTTCAAGCGCGAGATGAACACGGCGCGTACCGTGCCCCTGGGCGGTGTGAAGGTCGAAGAAGTTCGCCTCAAGCGCAAGCTCGGCTGAACGCACAGCCCACTTTTCAGGCCCAACATGCACATCATGCTGGCCCCCATGGAGGGGCTGCTCGACCACACCTTGCGCGATGTGCTCACGCGCGTGGGTGGGGTGCACGAGTGCGTGTCCGAATTCATCCGCGTGACCAACACGGTCTTGCCACGCCGCGCTTTCATTCGGGTCGCACCGGAGTTGCTCAACCGCAGCCGCACCAAGGCCGGTGTCCCGGTCAAGGTGCAGCTGCTGGGCTCGGACCCGGTGTGCCTGGCCGACAACGCAGCCGCTTTGGCCGAGCTCCAGCCGCATGGCATTGACCTGAACTTTGGATGCCCCGCCAAAACCGTGAACCAACACCGGGGCGGTGCCGTGCTGCTGGACGAGCCCGAGCTGGTGGGTCAGATCGTTGCGGCGGTGCGCCGGGCGGTACCCTCGCACATTCCGGTCTCGGCCAAGATGCGTCTGGGCTACAACGACGACAGCCGCGCCGAAGACTGCGCCTTGGCCATCGAGGCGGCCGGGGCCAGCGAGCTGGTGGTGCACGCCCGCACCAAGGCGCACGGTTACCGCCCGCCCGCTTATTGGGACCGCATTGCCGATTTGCGCCAGCATGTGCGTTTGCCCATCGTGGCCAATGGCGAAATCTGGACAGTGGCCGACGCGCTGCGTTGCCGCGAGGTGACGGGCTGTGACCGCCTCATGATCGGGCGCGGCATGGTCACCGACCCGGGCTTGGCGCTGGCCATTGCGCACCAATTGGCCACAGGGCAAGGGCGCGCGCCGGGGCAGGGTGTGCCGTGGTCCACCTTGGTGGCTTTGATGCAGGTGTTTTGGCTGGGGGTGAGCGCCCGTGTGGCCACGCGGCACCGGGCAGGGCGGCTCAAGCAGTGGCTCAACTACATGCGCCGGG
>JBIKQY010000034.1:0-14002 GCA_044349465.1 Limnohabitans sp.
CGGGCTTGCGCGCCTTCGCCAATGCGCACATGGCGCGCCTCGCGCCGCAGGCGCGTGCCTTGGCAGCTGGTGCAGGCCTGCATGTTGCGGTAGCGGGCCAGGTCTTCGCGCACCACGGCCGAGTCGGTCTCGCGGTAGCGCCGCGTCATGTTGGGGATGATGCCTTCAAACGGGTGTTTCTTGCTGACCTTTTTGCCTTGCGACGCACCGGACTCCATCGTGTAGCTGAACTTGATCTCTTCCAGCCCCGAGCCGTGCAGCAGCACCTGTTGGTGAATCGGCGCGAGTTTTTCAAACGGCGTTTCGATGTCGAACTGGTAATGCTTGGCCAGGCTTTCGAGCATGCTGAAGTAAAAGCCGTTGCGCCGGTCCCAGCCCTTGATGGCGCCACTGGCCAAACTGAGCGAAGGAAAAGCCACGACCCGCTCCGGGTCAAAAAACGCCATGCTGCCAATGCCATCGCACGTCGGGCAAGCGCCCATGGGCGAGTTGAAGGAGAACAAGCGCGGCTCCAGCTCGCTGATGGAGTAGGTGCACACCGGGCAGGAAAACTTGGCGTTGAACAGGTGTTCTTTACCGGTGTCCATCTCGAGTGCCACGGCACGGTGCTCGGCCAATTGCAGCGCAGCTTCAAAGCTTTCGGCCAGACGCTGGCGCAGGGCATCGCGGGCTTTTGCGTCTTCTTCCGACCGGACTTTGATGCGGTCAACCACCACGTCGATGTTGTGTTTCTCGGTCTTCTTCAGCGTGGGCAGGTTTTCCACTTCCACCGTCTGACCATTGATGCGAAAACGCACGTAGCCCAGCGCCTGCATTTGCTCGAAGACTTTTTCAAACTCGCCTTTTTTCTCGCGGGCAATGGGTGCCAGGATCATCAGCTTGGTGTCTTCGGGCAGGGCCAACACGGCATCCACCATTTGGCTCACGGTTTGCGCTTGCAGGGGCAGGTTGTGGTCGGGGCAATACGGCGTGCCCGCTCGGGCAAACAGCAGGCGCAGGTAGTCGTGGATCTCGGTCACGGTGCCCACGGTCGAGCGGGGGTTGTGGCTGGTGGCTTTTTGCTCAATGCTGATGGCGGGCGACAGGCCTTCGATCAGGTCTACATCGGGCTTGTCCATCAGTTGCAAAAACTGCCGCGCATAGGCCGACAGGCTTTCCACATAGCGGCGCTGGCCTTCGGCGTACAGCGTGTCAAAGGCCAAGCTCGACTTGCCCGAGCCCGACAAGCCGGTGATCACCACCAGCTGGTTGCGCGGAATGTCGAGGTCAATGTTTTTCAGGTTGTGGGTGCGCGCGCCTCGCACGCTGATGTGGGTCTGCCGCAGCGCTGAGGCCAGATACCGCGCGGGTTCGGGTTCGTCGGGCAAGAGAGAAGGGTCGGCAAATTTCACTTGGGGCAGCCAGATCAGCAAAACCTTTGATTATCCCCTTTGGCCTCTTGCAGGGCGCAGGGGGCGGTCAATCAGGGACAATCCGGCGTTTGCTTTTCCCCACTTCGGGTCTTTTTTGAATTCTTTTGTGGCTGATTCTTTGCCTGATTCCGTTTCTGATGCATTGCACATGACGCCCACCGAGCGGCGCGCCAGCGCCTCGCTGGCCAGCATTTTTGCGCTGCGCATGCTGGGTTTGTTTCTGGTTTTGCCGGTCTTTGCCCTGGAGGCGCGCCGCTACCCCGGCGGTGAAGACCCGGTGTGGCTGGGCCTGGCCATGGGCATTTATGGCCTGACGCAGGGCGCGCTGCAGCTGCCCTTTGGCATGGCCTCTGACCGTTTTGGCCGCAAGCGCGTCATCGTGCTGGGTTTGGTGATTTTTGCCTTGGGCAGCTTTTGGGCGGCTGCAGCCACCGACCTGACCGGCTTGCTGATTGGGCGCAGCTTGCAGGGGGCCGGGGCCGTGTCGGCGGCTGTGACGGCCTTGCTGGCCGACTTGACGCGCGACGAGGTGCGCACCAAGGCCATGGCTTTGGTGGGCGGCAGCATCGGCTTGGTGTTTGCGCTGTCCTTGGTGGTGTCGCCCTTGCTCGCGGCCTGGATCGGGTTGTCAGGCCTGTTTTGGCTAACGGGTGTGCTGGCGTTGCTGGGGATTGGCGTGGTCATTTGGGGCGCACCCCCTGCGCCTGAGCCGGTGCTTGGGCAGGGCCTGGGGCGTCTGCGGGATGTGCTGGCCCATGCCGACCTCATGCGTTTGAATGTGGGCGTGTTTGTGTTGCATGCGGTGCAGCTGGCCATGTGGGTGTCGGTGCCTGCCTTGCTGGTGCAGGCGGGCTTGCAGACAGCGCAGCACTGGCAGGTGTATCTGCCCGCGGTTTTGATGTCCTTTTTGTTTTTGGGTGTGGTGTTTGCCATGGAGCGGCGTGGGCACCTGAAAAAAGTCTTCTTGCTGTCGATTGCCTTGATGGCGCTGGTCGAGGTGGGCTTGCTGGTGCAGTCGGCCGGCACCACCAGCCTGAGCGCGATGGCGTTGCTGCTGCTGGTGTTTTTCTGCGGCTTCAATGCGCTGGAGGCGACCCAGCCCAGTTTGGCCTCGCGCATGGCGCCCCGGGCCATGCGCGGCACGGCCATGGGCGTTTACAACACGCTGCAGTCGTTGGGCTTGTTTGCCGGTGGGCTGATGGGGGGCTGGCTGGTCAAGTCCTGGGGCAGCCCGGTGCTGTTTTTGTGTTGCGCCCTGGCCCTGTTGGTGTGGCTGTGGCTCGCTTCGTCCATGCAAACCCCGGGCCGTGCTGCGCCCGTCGGGCAGGCGGTCTGAGGGGCGGGGCAGGCTTGGGCATCGGCCCAACAGGGGGCAGATTGGCCGCATAATTGGTGGATCTATCGAGGAGTTCTCATGGCATCCGTCAACAAAGTCATCATCGTCGGCAACCTGGGTGCCGACCCCGAAACCCGTTACTTGCCTTCGGGCGATGCCGTCACCAGCATCCGCGTGGCCACCACCGACCGTTACAAGGACAAGGCCACGGGCGAGATGCGCGAGGCCACCGAGTGGCACAGCATCAGCTTTTTTGCCAAGCTGGCCGAGATCGCGGGTCAGTACCTGCGCAAAGGCAGCCAGGTGTATGTCGAAGGCAGTCTGCGCACCCGCAAATACACGGACAAAAATGGCGTGGAAAAGTACGCCACCGACATCCGCGCCGACAGCATGCAGATGCTGGGCAGTCGCCAGGGCATGGGCGGTCCGTCCGAAGATGGCGGAGGCGGAGGCGGTGGCGGTGGTTATGCGCCCCGCCAGGCCCCTGCGCGTCCTGCGGCTGCGCCCGCTCAGCGCCCGGCTGCAGCGCCCAAGCCAGCGGCCAGCAACTTTGACGACATGGACGACGACATTCCGTTCTGACCCATGGCTTTTGCTAGCCCCAACCCGTGGCTCACCCCACGGGTTTTTTAACGCCCCTCATTGCCCATGACCGAACAAGCTCCCGCATCCTCCGTGCAGCACCTGGGTTTTGCCTGGTTTGCCATGGTCATGGGCCTGTGTGGTTTGTCGCTGGCCTGGGCGCGGGCTGTGCCCCATTGGGGGTCTGTGGCGCTGCAGGTGTCGCTGGGGGTGGGGGTGTTGGCGGCAGGGGTGTTGAGCCTGTTGCTGCTGGGCCAGTTGTGGCGGCTGCTGCGTTACCCGGCGGCCTTGCTGGCAGATGCCAGGCACCCCCTGCGGCATGTGTTTGTGGCGGCGCTGCCGTCCTCGCTGATCTTGTTGCCCACGGTGTGGGTGGTGCACCAGGGTTACAGCCTGTGGGCCGATGTGA
This sequence comes from Limnohabitans sp., assembly GCA_044349465.1. GTDB lineage: Bacteria > Pseudomonadota > Gammaproteobacteria > Burkholderiales > Burkholderiaceae_C > Limnohabitans_A. The sequence continues at coordinate 3,740 of JBIKQY010000034.1, forward strand.
TGTGGATGCTGGGTGCGGTCGGTTTGGTGTTGGCCACCTTGGGGGTGGTCGGACGTTGGCTGCAGCCGGGATTGGCGGGGCAAGATTTTTGGCCCGGTATCACCCCCGCTTTGTTCATTCCTGTGGTGGGCAATGTGTTGCCCGCTTTGGCTGGGGTGAGCCTGGGACACCCGGTGTGGGCGGCCGCGCAATACGGGCTGGCGGCGGTGCTGTGGCCGGTGGCGCTGGCGCTGGTTTGGGTGCGCATTGGCATGGTGGGTTTGTGGCCGCAGCGCCTGTTGCCCACCACCTTCATCATGATCGCGCCGCCATCGGTGCTGGCGCTGTCGGGACATGCCCTGGGCGTGCCTGCGATGGCGGTGCACATGCTGGCAGGCGTGGCTTTGTTTTTCACCTTGCTGTCTGTCACCGTGCTCAAGCGCTGCCTGCAGCAGCCTTTTGGTATGCCATTTTGGGCTTTGTCTTTTCCCTTGGCGGCTTCGGCGGCGCTGGGCTTGCACCTGAGCCCCGAGCCGGGGCTTGCGCAGTGGCTGGCCAGCTTGTGGTTGGGGGTCGTCACGGGCGTCATCGGCGCCTTGCTGCTGGCGACGCTGCGCGGGCTCATGCGAGGGCAACTTTTGCTGCCCGAAGGGCCTGCGACCTTGCCCGAAGCGGGTGCAGAACCTTTCCAGCCCTCTGGCAGCTGACGTCATGGAACTGAGACAGCTGAGGTATTTTGTGCGCGTGGTGGAACTGGGCAGCATCAGCCGCGCGGCGTTGGATTTGAACTTGGTGCAGTCGGCATTGAGCCAACAAATCACCCGGCTCGAAGGTGAGTTGAGTACCCGCCTTTTGCAACGCAGTCCCCAAGGCGTGACGCCCACCGAGGCGGGCGTGGCTTTTTTCCGGGAGGCGCAATTGACGCTGCGCCATGCCGAGCAGGCCATTCGTGCTGCCCAACAGGCCCGTTTGTCGGGCACGGTCAGTGTGGGCCTGGCCCCGACCACAGCGGCGGTGCTGGGCTTGCCCTTGATGCAAGCCATGCGGGAGCGCTATCCGGATGTGCGCCTGCACATGGTCGAGAGTTTGTCGGGACACTTGTCGAGCATGCTCAATGCGCGGCAGCTGGATTTGGCAGTGCTGTTTGACCTGCCGATGGGCACAAGCCCGTCGGTTCAAGCGGCCCGGCGCTGGAGTGTGTTGCCGCTGATAGAAGAGGATATTTTCCTGATCAGTGCACGCCACGCCATCAAGCCCGGGGTGCCAGCTGCTTTGCGCATGGCCCAACTCAAGGATCAGCCCCTGATTTTGCCCACAGGTCCACACGGTTTGCGCAGCACCTTGGACGCCGCTTTTTTGCGCGCCAAGCTCACACCCTTGGTTGCGCTGGAGGTCGACTCCCTGTCCATGCTGATGGACGCTGTGCAAGCGGGCATGGGCGCTACCTTGCAGCCTTGGGCGGCTGTAGCGCGGCAAGCCGATGCCAAGCAGTCTTTGCACATGGCACGCATCACCGATCACCAGGTCAAGCGCAGCAATTGGTTGTGTGGTTTGTCCGAGGATGAGCTGTCTCCTGCCGCATTGGCTGCGCGGGTGGTTTTGGCCGATTGCGCGCGTACCTTGGTGGGCAGCGGCGCTTGGCTGGGCGCATCACTGAGTCCACAGGTCTGAGTCTGAGTGGGTCGCTTCCCCGGGGGATGCTGCCAAGACACGACCCAAAGGTGGTTAAGCCGGGGGTATCACGCTTTGTGATGGCCCTATGCCTGTCAGGGGCTGCGCAAAGTTGTGGGGGCGGGCTAAAGTCCAGTTTTAGACATCCTTTTGAAAGATTTCCATGGATCTGCAGCTCAAAAATAAAACAGCCTTGGTGACTGGCGCCAGCGTGGGCATAGGACGTGGCATCGCCAAAGCCCTGGCCGCTGAGGGCGTGCGCGTGGCGGTATCGGCGCGCCGCGTCGACAAACTCCAGGAGTTGGCCGCCGAGATCGTGGCCGCAGGGGGTCACGCCCCCGTGATCATCGAGTCAGACCTGTATGCCGAAGACGCAGCCAAGCGCTTGGCCGATGCGGCTCTGGCGGGTTTGGGCAGTGTGGACATTTTGGTGAACAACGCCGGGGGGTCGCGCAGCTTCAAAGAGTTGCATGTGAGCGAAGAGGCCTGGCAAGAAGCCATCACCTTGAACTTTCACCGCCCGCGCCAAGTGGCCGATGCCTTGATTGACCAGATGATTGCGCGCCAATGGGGCCGCATCATTAACATCACCGGCAAGAGCGAGCCCGAGCACACCAATGGGGCGTTTTGCGCCAAGGCGGGCATGCACAGCTGGGCCAAGGGCCTGTCTCGCATGGTGGGCAAGCACGGCGTCACCGTGAACTGCGTGCCGCCTGGGCGCATCCATTCGGAGCAGATTTTCCGCAACTACACGCCCGAGTACCGCCAGTGGCAGTGCGAGAACGAAATTCCCATGGGCCGTTATGGCGAGCCCGAGGACATGGCCAATCTGGTCACGTTTTTGGCTTCTCCCTTGGCCAGTTACATCACGGGCGCGGTGATTCCGGTGGATGGTGGTTTGCGCAAGTACCAGTTTTGATGCGGTCCTGATCGCCCTCTTTGAAAGTGTTTATGAGTGTGGATGTTTTGGTGATCGGCGGCGGCAACGCGGCCCTGTGCGCGGCCCTCATGGCCCGCGAAGCTGGGGCCAGCGTGATGCTGCTCGAATCGGCCCCGCGCGAGTGGCGCGGTGGCAATTCGGGCCACACGCGCAATTTGCGCTGCATGCACGACGCCCCGCAAGATGTGCTGGTCGATGCCTACCCGGAAGAAGAGTTCTGGCAAGACCTGCTCAAGGTCACGGGCGGCTTGACCGACGAGCACCTGGCTCGTTTGGCGATTCGCCACTCCGCCACCTGCCGGCCCTGGATGGTCAAGCATGGCGTGCGTTTTCAGCCATCTTTGTCCGGCGCTTTGCACACGGCCCGCACCAATGCGTTTTTCATGGGCGGGGGCAAGGCCTTGGTCAATGCCTATTACCGCAGCGCCGAAAAATTGGGTGTGCAGATCCGCTACAACGCCGAAGTCGACACCGTTGAATTGGATGCGGGCCGCTTTGTGGCCGCGTCGGTCATGCACAAGCTGCCAGATGGCAGCGTTCGGCGCGAACGCATCACCGCCCGCACCTGCGTGTTGGCCGCTGGGGGCTTCGAGTCCAACCGCGAGTGGCTACGCGAGGCTTGGGGGCAAAACGAGCGTGGTGAATACCCGGCGGATCAGTTTTTGATTCGTGGCACACGTTTTAACCAGGGCGTCTTGCTCAAGCACATGTTGGAACAAGGCGCTGACCGCATTGGTGACCCGACGCAGGCGCACATGGTGGCGATCGACGCCCGTGCGCCCTTGTACGACGGCGGCATTTGCACCCGCATCGACTGCGTGTCTTTGGGCGTGGTGGTCAACCGCGAAGCGCGACGCTTTTACGACGAGGGCGAAGACTTCTGGCCCAAGCGTTACGCGATCTGGGGCCGTTTGGTGGCGCAGCAGCCGGGACAGGTGGCGTATTCGATCATCGACGCCAAGGCAGTGGGCCGCTTCATGCCGCCTGTGTTTGAAGGCACGCAGGCCGATAGCCTGCCAGAGCTGGCCCGCAAGCTGGGCCTGGATGAAGCGACCTTCATGCATACGCTCAATGACTACAACGCGGCCTGCCGCGAAGGCAAGTTTGATCACACGGCGCTGGACGACTGCCACACCGAGGGCGTGAGTCCGGCCAAAACCCACTGGGCGCGGCCGCTGGACACCGCACCTTACTACGCCTATGCCGTGCGACCTGGCGTGACCTTCACTTATCTGGGCCTCAAAACCGATGACACGACCGCTGTGCGATTCAACGACCAGCCCAGCCCCAACTTGTTTGTGGCGGGCGAGATGATGGCGGGCAATGTGCTGGGCAAGGGTTACACCGCCGGGGTGGGCATGACGATTGGCACGGCCTTTGGCCGCATCGCGGGCGAGCAGGCGGCCAAAGCCGTCAAAGCTCAAAAAGAAGGAGCGGCTCATGCAAACGCTTGAAGCCCTGACGCGCGATGCCCGTGCGCTGGCACGCGGCGAGTTGACCGCACCCGAAGCCGAAGTGGCCCGGCAAATGCAAATTTGCAATGGCTGCCGCTACTGCGAGGGTTTTTGTGCGGTGTTCCCGGCCATGACGCGGCGGCTGGAGTTTGGCAAGGCCGATATACATTACATGGCCAACCTGTGCCACAACTGCGGCGCTTGCCTGCATGCCTGTCAGTACGCGCCGCCGCATGAATTTGCGATCAACGTGCCCAAGGCCATGGCCCAGGTGCGTGGGCAGACCTATGCCGACTACGCCTGGCCACCTGCCTTGGGCGGTCTGTACCAGCGCAATGGCTTGACCCTGTCGGTGGCGCTCGCTTTGGGTTTGGCCTTGTTCTTGGCTTTGGCGATGCTGCGTCAAGGCACGCTGTGGGGCGCGCCCGTGGCCGGTGGTTTCTATGCGGTATTCCCCCACAACCTGATGGTGAGCCTGTTTGCGCCCATCTTCTTGTTTGCGGTGCTGGCGTTGGCACTGGGGGTGATGCGTTTTTGGCGTGACGTGACGCCCGCCACCAGCGGGGCCGATTTGACGTCGCCTGCGGCGGCCGAGGCCGCGCATGCGGCTTTGCGCTTGAAATACCTGGACGGTGGCCATGGCGAGGGCTGCCACAACGAGGACGACGCCTGGACGCATGCCCGCAGGCGTTACCACCACCTGACGTTTTACGGCTTCATGCTGTGCTTTGCCGCCACCAGCGTGGCGACGCTGTACCACTATGTGCTGGGCTGGCCTGCACCGTATGACCTGAGCACCTTGCCCAAGTTGCTGGGCGTCATTGGCGGGGTGAGCCTGACTGTGGGCACGGCCGGTTTGTGGCGCTTGAACCTGCGCCGCCACCCAGAGCACGGCGACGCAGCGCAAAAGCCCATGGACCGGGGTTTCATCGCTTTGCTGTTTTTGGTCAGTGTGACGGGCTTATTGCTGTGGTTGCTGGGCACCACGGCAGCCATGCCTTTGATGCTGGCGGTGCACTTGGGTGCGGTGATGGCTTTGTTCTTGACGCTGCCCTATGGCAAGTTCGCGCACGGTGTTTTCCGCACGGCAGCTTTGCTGCGCTTTGCCGTCGAAAAGCGCCAACCCAACCGGTTGGGGTTGGGCGGGGAATAAGTCAGGCCGCTGGGTTGGGGCAGGCGCTGGCCGAGTGGATCACGCCGCCGCCCAGGCACACCTCGCCGTCGTACAGCACGGCACTTTGGCCGGGTGTGACGGCCCATTGGTCTTGTGCAAAGTCCAGCTCAAAGCCCGCCTGACCTTCTGCCGTGGGCAGGGAGAGGTAACTGCAGGGTGCATCGGCTTGCCGGTAGCGCGTTTTGGCGGCGTAGGCCCCGGGCGCAGGCGCTCGGCCCGCGCACCAGCTCACGTCGGTGGCCTGCAGTTGAGGTGACAACAGCCAGGGGTGGTCATGGCCTTGCACCACCCACAAGGTGTTGTTCGGGATGTCCTTGCGAGCCACAAACCAGGGCGTGTGCTCGCCGCCGCCTCGTTGAGCGCCTTTGGTTTTGATGCCGCCAATGCCCAGGCCCTGACGCTGGCCCAGGGTGTAAAAACTCAGCCCCACATGTTTTCCAATGGTGCGCCCAGACGGGTCTTTGATCGGACCTGGTTCCTTGCTGATGTACCGGTTCAGGAATTCGCGAAAAGGCCGCTCGCCAATGAAGCAGATGCCCGTCGAGTCTTTCTTTTTGGCGTTGGGCAGGCCAATCTCTTCGGCAATCCGGCGCACCTCGGTTTTGTGCAGTTCGCCCACAGGAAACAATGTTTTGGACAGCTGTGCCTGGTTCAGGCGGTGCAGGAAATAGCTTTGGTCTTTGCTGGGGTCCAAGCCTTTGAGCAGTTCAAACAGACCGCTGGCGGTGTTTTGCCGCACCCGGGCATAGTGGCCCGTGGCAATTTTTTCGGCCCCCACCCGCATCGCATGGTCCAAAAAAGATTTGAACTTGATCTCGGCATTGCACAGGATGTCCGGATTGGGTGTGCGCCCGGCTTGGTATTCCCGCACAAACTCCGAAAAAACCCGGTCTTTGTAATCGGCTGCAAAATTGACATGTTCGATCTCGATGCCCAGCACGTCAGCGACGGCGGCGGCATCGACGAAGTCGACGTTGGAGGAGCAGTACTCGCTGTCATCGTCGTCTTCCCAGTTTTTCATGAAGATGCCGATCACCTCGTGACCCTGCTGTTTGAGCAGATGGGCGGTGACGGCTGAATCGACGCCGCCGGACAAGCCGACGACCACGCGTGCAAGATGGGACATGCCCGAATTATCCCGTGCGCGAAGCCCCGGTCGGCGGATGGCGAAAATTTATAATGCCCGATTGGTTCCCATTCATGACCTTGCATTGCACATGGTGCCTCCCCATCCGAACTTTCTTGCGCGACACGGCGCGAGGCCTGTTCATCGTGACCCACAGTGGCCTGGCCATGGTGGGCTTCAGCGCGGCTGCCTTGGTGCTGGCCTTGTGGTGGCAGCCCCACTGGTTGCATCAAGCGGAGGGCGCGCTGTTCGATTGGTTGCGTGAGCGCCAGGTGCTGCTGTCCTGGCTGCCGGATAACGCGGCCGATCGTGCCACCGCTGTCCATCTGCAGGACCTGCCCCGTTCACAGGCGGCTGTGGCCGTCTGGCTGGGGCGCAAGTACAAAGTGGCCCCAGAGCCTTTGGCGGCCTTGGTGGCCGAGGCCCATGTGTTGGGCAAAAAGCACAAGCTGGCGCCTCACTTGATTTTGGGGGTAATGGCCATCGAATCCAACTTTCACCCCTATGTGCAAAGCCATGCTGGTGCGCAAGGATTGATGCAGGTCATGACCGGCATCCATGCCCAGCGCTACGAAGCCTACGGCGGCAAACTCGCCGCTTTTGACCCCATCACCAATTTGCGGGTGGGGGTGGGTGTGCTGGCCGACTCCATCAAGCTGCGTGGTGGCTCCGTTGGGGACGGCCTCAAGTTTTACCTGGGTGGCCATGACTTGACGGAAGATGGTGGTTATGTGGCCAAGGTCCTGGCCGAGCAGGCCCTGCTCGATCAGGTCGCCGCTGGTGTGCAGGTGCCCACACAGTGAACGGTTTTGCATGAGTTTTGTCTCACCCGAGTTCGCACTTCTGTGTTTGGTGTTTTTGCCGATTTACTGGTCTTTGGCGGAGCACCCACGCGCGCAGCGCAGCTTGCTCATCGTCTCCGCGTATGGTTTGTACGCCACCTGGGTGCCCGTTTTTGCATGGGTTTTGCTGGCTTACAGCACGGTGATTTGGGCTTTGGGCCGCTGGATGCAGCGGGCTGGGGCTGGCCGATTGCCTTGGGTGCTGGGACTGTGGCTGGCAGGGTCTTTTCTGGTTTTTCTCAAATATTATGAGTTTGCCCGGGAGACCTTTCAGGCCCTTTTGCAGCTCACAGGTTTTGTGTCCTTGTTGCCCGTGGCCGATTGGGTGGCCCCTGTGGGTGTGTCGTTTTTCACCTTTCAGGCGGTGAGCTACCTGGTCATGGTGGGGCGTGCACCTGCTTTGGCCCGCTCTTGGCCGGATGTGTTGCTGTTCCTGAGCTTTTGGCCGACTTTGTTCGCCGGGCCCATCTGGCGTGCCGAGCACTTCTTTGCCCAGACCGACGAGACAGACCCCGCGCGGCGTGTGGGGCGCCCCCGCCGTGCGTGGTTGGCCTTGTATCTGATCACTTTGGGTTTGTTGCAAAAGGTGGTGTTGGCGTCTTGGTTGTCTGCGCAGGTGGTGGATCCGGTTTACAAGTACCCGGACCAATACGCCAGTGTTTCGCTGGCAGCGGCCATGCTGGGCTACAGCTTGCAGATTTTTCTGGATTTTGCGGGCTACACCTTGGTCGTGACGGGTCTGGCTTTGTTGCTGGGATACCGTTTGCCGGTCAATTTTCGCCAGCCCTATTTGGCGCGCAACCTGTCTGACTTCTGGACGCGCTGGCATGTGTCCTTGTCGAGCTTCATCCGTGATTACATTTACATTCCCTTGGGAGGTAACCGATTGGGCTGGGGCCGCACGCAGCTCAATGTGTTGACAGGCATGCTGATCAGCGGTTTGTGGCACGGTGCCAACTGGACTTTTGTGGTGTGGGGTTTGTTGCACGGGCTGGGCGTGGTGGTTCAAAACACGGCCAAGCGCTGGGGCATGCCAGCTTGGCCGCGCTGGGCCGCGCAAACCCTGACGTTTGTTTTTGTCACCGTGACCTGGGTGTTTTTCAGGGCCGATTCGGTGCCCCAGGCGCTGATCATGTTGCAAGGTTTGTGGCACAGTCCGGCTGGTTTTTGGCAGTCTGAGCAAATGCCTTGGTGGGGTTTGTTGGGCATTGCGGCTTTGGTTTGGGGCTTGAGTCCTTGGGCCTTGCGCTGGCAGCGCCTGAGTGTGGCATGGCTGGCGCGTCTGGGCCCTGGGTTGGGCTCTGCTTTGCTGGCTTTGCTGTGGTGTGTTTGGCTTTACGGGGCCCCTGAAGGTGTGCCCAGTTTCATTTATTACCGGTTTTGATATGCGTCGTCATTTGTCTGCACGCCAACTGAGCTGGCTTTTGCCGGGCATTGCCTTGCTGGTCTGCGTGAGTTGGTTGACCTCCCTGGAGAAATACCTGGGTGCGCGTTACCACTTCAGTCTGGAGGCGGCCTTGCCGTCTGCTGTGGCCGAGGCCTTGTTTGCACCTTCACGTTGGCTGGATGATCGCATTCGCTCGGGCGGCACCAGACCGCTGTTCCGTTTGAATTGGCCTTCTTCGTCGGATGTGCAAGAGGTGCAAGCCCCGCCCAAGCGAACACCCGAGCCCCCGCAATTGAAGGACCTGCCCCCGCCCTTGCCATCCGGGGAGTTTGTGGCCACCTTGGCGCAGCAAAAGCTGGCGCCCGGTCCCCAACGTATTTTGATGGCGGGTGACTCGATGATGCAGGGCATTGCCCCCTTGTTCATGCGCGACATCATGCGCTTGCACCCCGATTGGCAAGTGCAGGACTTGAGCCGCCAAAGTACGGGTCTGACTGTGCGTCAACACTTCGACTGGCCCGTGCGCATGGTCGACGAAATGGACGCCCAAAATCTGACCCTGGTGGTGATTTTTTTGGGCCCCAATGACCCTTGGGACATGCTGGCCGACGGTCGCCGCCATGTGTTTCCTTCTCCTGGTTGGGCTTTGAATTACGCTTTGCGGGTGGACGAAGTGTTGTCTGCTGCTGTGCAGCGCCAGGTGCGTGTGATTTGGGTGGGTTTGCCCGTCATGAAAGAAGGCCGGATACGGGATGGTGCGGTCCTGCAAAACCATATCTTTCACGAGCGGGCCGCGCAATGGGGGACGGATTACCTGGCCACGGAGCCTTTGATCGGCACTTTGTCGACGCCCTACCAAAAATTCAAACTCAAAGAGGATGGGCAACGCGTGAATTTGCGTGCCGATGACGGCATTCACCTGGCGCCGTCAGGCCTGCGGATGATCAACCAAGCCTTGCTGGATCACATTGCGAAGGCCCTGCAGCCATGAAGTGGATATCCCCTGGACAAGTGATTTTTTGTGGGGTCTTGGCCTGTTGCTTCGCTGAGGTCCAGGCTCAAGTTGGGTCAGCGTCGATCACCCTGATGCAGGTGCAGGCATTGTCCGATGCCCCCGATTTGCAATGCGGTTTGCCACCGCCCAAGCCAAGGCCCCCGCGTCCGGCCGAGCCCGACCCGGTCGAATGGCCCGATCAGGGCGAGGTCGATCGGCAAGTGCAGGCCTTTTTGAAGGCCAAATCCCACTTGCCAGAGCTTGTCCCGTCCGGCGGACCTGCTGCTGCGCCTTTGTGGTCGCGAGCGGGTGCTTCGGTGTTGCGCGTGGGCATTTGGAGCGACAGCCATCTGGCGGCCGGATTCTTCACGCAGGAGTTGCAGCGCTTGTCGCGCCTTGCGCCCGATCAGGTGCGTGCGCGATTCGTGCCGGCCAACCTGGGCCGTGCAGGCGTGCGCTTGCCTTTGCGCAAAACCTGCGTGAGCTCCGATTGGCACTATGAGCCCGCCCACAGCCAAAGCGCCGGGGCGGCCAACCCGGGTCCTGGCTTGGTCAACATGAGCAGCCGCCAGGACGGTGCCTGGCTGGCACTGGATCTGCGCACCGCGGCCGGACGCGCAGAGCATGCCCGTGTGCGCCTGCTCTACCAGCAGACCGAGCGGCCCATCTTGCTGGCGCTGCGGGTGGACGGGGGTC
>JBIKQY010000275.1:0-4192 GCA_044349465.1 Limnohabitans sp.
GCAAGCCCGCATCGACTCCGGCAAAGACGTGATCGTGGGCGTGAACAAATACAAGCTGGCCAAAGAAGACCCGATCGAGACCTTGTCGATCGACAACGTGCGTGTGCGCGACGGTCAGATCGAGCGCTTGGCCAAGATTCGCGCCACTCGCGACAGCGCCAAGGTGCAAGCCGCTTTGGACGCTTTGAGCGCTTCGGCCGAATCGGGCCAAGGCAACTTGCTGGACTTGTCCATTCAGGCCGTGCGCCTGCGCGCTACGGTGGGTGAGATTTCCGACGCGCTGGAAAAATCCTTCGGCCGCCACCGCGCCGACACGCAAAAGGTGACGGGCGTGTACGCTGCTGCCTACGACGATGGCGAAAACGTGGGAGACACCATGGAATACTGGAACGCCCTCAAAGCCGACATCGCCGCCTTTGCCGACGCCCAAGGCCGTCGCCCCCGCGTGATGATTTCCAAACTCGGCCAAGACGGCCACGACCGGGGCGCCAAAGTGGTGGCGACCGCCTTCGCCGATTTGGGCTTTGACGTGGACATGGGCCCGTTGTTCCAGACCCCCGAAGAGTGCGCCCGCCAAGCGATTGAAAACGATGTGCACGCTGTGGGCGTGTCCACTCTCGCCGCTGGCCACAAAACTTTGGTGCCAGCCATCATCGCCGAGCTCAAAAAGCAGGGTGCCGACGACATCATCGTGTTCGTGGGCGGCGTGATCCCGCGTCAAGACTACGACATGCTGTATGAAGCGGGCGTCAAAGGCATCTACGGCCCCGGCACCCCGATCCCGGTCAGCGCCAAGGATGTGCTGGAGCAGATCAAGAAGGCTTTGGCTTGATCCTGGCTGATGCCCTTAAACGGTATTGACCACAGATTCCATCGGTTCTCCATGCTGTACTCCGTTCAACTTGAACCCTTGCTCGAAATAGAGTTGGAACAGGCCGCCCGTCGCTTAGGCGTGAGCCAGTCTCAGTTCATCGTTTCGGCGGTGGAGCAAGCTTTAGCGCAAGCCAAACATGACGGCTTGTCGCTTCAGCCATCCCGACAGGGGGGTATTTTGACTGAAAGCAGTGAACACCTGTCGGCGACCAAATTGGCCATCCGTTCCAAGCTCAAGGCCCAGCGCGTATCAAACCAAGACGATTGGCTGGCTTATCAAGAGGCCAAAAAACAGGGACGCCAGTGGGTGCCCACCGCGTCGCAACAAACGGTTGGTGATTTCAAAAATGGTATGTATGATTTGGTATCTACCAGAAAAGGGTCGGCACCATGATCACAGACACCGCCAAAATTTTCACCACAGGCCGCAGCCAAGCGGTGCGCCTGCCCAAAGCCTATCGCTTTGACACCGCAGAGGTGTTCATTGAGAAAGTGGGCAACACCGTCATCCTTCGGCCCAAACAAGATGAGTCCGGGGAGTGGGGCACGCGCTTGCAAGCCATCTTGAGCGGCTGGGAAGGCATGCCCGAAGAAATCGAGCGCGACCACACGCTGCCACCTGACGACATCGAAAGCCTCGACTGATGTCTTCCCTGTACATGCTCGACACCAACATGGTGATCTACATCCAGCGTGGCGTGCCCAATGTTGTGGCCCGACTGAACGAACTGGGGTCTAGCCGTGTGGTGCTGTCTGCTCTTGTTGCCGCCGAGTTGGCTTATGGCGTGGAAAAGAGCAGTCACAAAGCACGCAACCGCAAGGTGCTGGAGTTGTTCCTGAGCGAAGTCCGGGTGTTGCCCTGGACGCAAGATGCCATGTGGCACTTCGCCCGCCAACAACACGCATTGCGATCAACAGGCAAAAGCATTGGCGAATTGGATTTGTTGATTGGCTGTCACGCCTTGGCGCTAGATGCCGTTTGTGTGACCAACAACACTCGGGAGTTTGAGCGGATTGAGGGGTTGAAGTTGGAGAACTGGGTGTTATGAGTCAAGTGACTACTTCATGGACACCGCTCGATCCTAGTGTGATGCGCAATCACCAACGAGCTTATGAGCTGTTGGGTAATGATTTACTAAAAATATTTGAATTTGTTGAACCCGTTCAGCCGAACGCAGCTTGTTTTGGGCATCAAATTTATCAGCTTTTTTTGAGAATAAACACAGAATTCGAATCAATTTGCAAACTGGCCTGCGGTCGACTGGAAATCCAACCTGAAAGAAATAACGATTGGAACTTTGATGTCTATGAGAAGTTGCAAGATCGTGAGGGTAAATGGAGCAGAGAGCCAGAGTTTCCTACCCCAGTTGGAAACCTTTCAGACTATAGGTTTGACATGTATTCTTGGGGTGAATTAATTTCCCCTTTATCGACTTATGCCACTCCACTTAAAGTAAAGGGCGAGAAGTCTACCCGAAAGCCTGGGTGGTATTCAGACTATAACGATGTCAAACATAGTCGAGAAAAAGAATTTAATAAAGCAAATCTGGAAAACTTAATCACATCATTTTGTGGTCTGGTTGCTATTTTGGATTGGCAGGGAATTAAAGTTAATAGGTGGATTCCTGAAACTGTTGGGAACGAAATAGTTGTTGGTGAAAAATTTGGCTATTTTGTAATCGGTGCTGATCAATCAATCTCTCAAAGGGTTTATTTCTAATGAACCCAAATAGCATCAATTGCGATTTGATTTTGGATCAATCCCATCCCATCGTGCAGCGCCGCGCCATGGCCAAAGCCATCACGCTGCTCGAATCGACCCGCGCCGACCACCGCGCCCAGGCCGACGAGTTGCTCACGGCCATGCTGCCCCACACAGGCAAGTCTTTCCGGTTGGGCATCAGCGGTGTGCCCGGTGTGGGCAAGTCCACCTTCATTGAGGCGCTGGGTTTGTATTTGATCGGCCAAGGCCACCGCGTGGCGGTGCTGGCGGTGGACCCGTCCAGCACGGTGTCGGGCGGCTCGATTCTGGGTGACAAGACGCGCATGGAATTGCTCAGCGTTCACGAGCGCGCATATATCCGCCCCAGCCCCAGCAGCGGCACTTTGGGCGGCGTGGCCGAAAAAACCCGCGAGTCGATGTTGGTCTGTGAAGCCGCTGGCTACGACGTGGTGATCGTCGAGACCGTGGGCGTGGGCCAAAGCGAAACTGCAGTGGCCAACATGACCGACATGTTTGTGCTGATGCAGCTGCCCAATGCGGGCGACGATTTACAGGCCATTAAAAAAGGCGTGATGGAGATCGCCGATTTGGTGGTCATCAACAAGGCCGACATCGACGCCATCGCGGCCACCCGCGCCGAATTGCAAATCACCAGCGCCTTGCAGCTCTTGGGCATGCACGGCGGCTCGGGCCATGCGCATTCCGACACCACGCAGTGGCACCCCAAGGTGGTGCAGCTGAGCGCTTTGCTGGGTCAGGGTGTGGACAGTTTTTGGGTGGCGGTCAGCGAGTTCCGATGCCTGCAAACAGCCAATGGCCGATTGGCCCTGCGCCGCCAACAGCAAGCCCTGTCGTGGATGTGGGAGCGCATCGATGCGGGGCTCAAACACAATTTCCGGGCGCAACCGCGTGTGCAAACGCTGTTGCCCCAACTCAGCCAACAAGTCGCGGCGGGCCAGCTCGCTGCGTCCACAGCGGCCCGTCAACTGCTCGGTGCTTACCAGGCGCAGAGCGAAACCCCATCTTCCTGAAGAAAAGAGAGAACCACCATGCAAGACATCCTTGAACAACTGGAAAAAAAGCGCGCTGCGGCCCGCTTGGGCGGCGGGCAAAAGCGCATTGATGCGCAGCACGCCAAAGGCAAACTGACAGCGCGTGAGCGCATCGAAGTGCTGCTCGACGAAGGCACTTTCGAAGAGTGGGACATGTTCGTGGAACACCGTTGCACCGATTTCGGCATGGAAGACAACAAGATCCCTGGCGACGGTGTGGTCACCGGCTACGGCATGATCAACGGCCGCTTGGTCTTTGTGTTCAGCCAGGACTTCACGGTGTACGGCGGCGCTTTGTCGGAGACACATGCCGAGAAGATCTGCAAGATCATGGACCAGGCTATGAAGGTCGGTGCGCCGGTGATTGGCCTGAACGATTCGGGCGGCGCCCGCATTCAAGAAGGTGTGGCCTCTTTGGGCGGTTATGCCGACGTGTTCCAGCGCAACGTGATGGCCTCGGGCGTGGTGCCCCAGATCAGCATGATCATGGGCCCCTCTGCCGGTGGTGCGGTGTATTCACCAGCGCTCACCGACTTCATTTTCA
>JBIKQY010000276.1:0-4189 GCA_044349465.1 Limnohabitans sp.
CGCTGGGCTTGCAGCAAGTTGGCAGGCAAACGCTCAGATCGGTAAGCATCGAAATAACTCAAGGCGCTCATGAAAGCAGGCATGGGCACGCCGCGCAGTGCGGCTGCGGCCACCACTTCGCGCAAGTCTTGCTGGCTGTCGGCCATGACACGGGCAAAGTGCGGGTCCACCAGCAAATTGGGCAAATCGGCTTGAGTTTGAAAGGCACGGCGGATGTCTTCGAGCAGGTGGGCGCGGATGATGCAGCCTGCACGCCAGACCTTGGCGACTTGGGCCATGGGCAGTTGCCACTGATGTTCGCGGTCGGCGGCCCGCATCAGGGCAAAGCCCTGGGCGTAGGCGCAAACCTTGGCGGCCATCAGGGCCCCACGCAACTGGGTCAAGACCGCACCGCGCTCAGGCCAGGGCGCTGCTTCGGGTCCATGCAAAACCTGAGCCGCTGCGACGCGCTCGGTCTTGATGGCGCTCAGGGTGCGTGCGAACACGGCCTCGGCAATGGTGGGCGCGGGCACGCCCAAATCGAGCGCCACCTGGCTGGCCCATTTGCCCGTGCCTTTTTGCTCTGCGGTGTCCAAAATCATGTCCACCAAAGGCGCACCAGTCTCGGGGTCTGCGCGTTGAAGAATTTGTGCGGTGATGTCGATCAGGTAACTGCCCAGCTCGCCCTCGTTCCAGCTGGCAAAAACAGCGCTCATTTCTGGAGCCGACAAACCCAGTTTTTGCATGAAGGCATAGGCTTCGCAGATCATTTGCATGTCGGCGTATTCGATGCCGTTGTGCACCATCTTGACGAAATGACCCGCCCCACCGGGGCCCATCCATTCGCAGCAGGGCTGGCCGTCTTCGGCCTTGGCCGACATGGCTTGCATCAGGCCTTGGATCAGCGGCCAGGCTTGGGGCGAACCACCGGGCATGAGGGCTGGGCCGTGCAAAGCGCCCTCTTCACCACCGCTCACGCCAGCCCCCACATACAAAATGCCCGAGCCTTGCAGCGCAGCGATGCGCCGCTGGGTGTCGGTGAACAACGTGTTGCCACCGTCAATGAGCACATCGCCTGCCGACAACAAAGGGCGCAGCTGGGTCAGCACCTCGTCCACTGCCGCTCCGGCAGGCACCATCATCCAGATGCGCCGGGGCACTGCCAAACTGGCCACCAGTTCGGGCAGCGACGACACGGCTTGAGCTCTGAGGCCTTGGGTGCGCTGGCTGAAGCTCTTCCTGCGCTCGGCGTTCAGGTCAAAACCGCTGACCGAAAACCCGTTGCGCTCCAAATTCAGGGCCAGGTTTTCACCCATCACGCCCAGGCCCACCAGGCCGATGTCCATCGCTTGCATGTCTGTCATTGTCTTGAATCCTTTGGCCAGGCGAGCTCGCCCATCGGCACCGTTGTTGTGGGCGCATTGTCCGATGAAACCACCGCCGCGCCTGTCACCAGGCTGTCGGTCAGCAGGCGCACTCAGCGTGTCAAGCTTGAGAAGACGGGGAGGCTGGAGCCACCGACCTACAACTGACAAACGAAGGGCGGTTCAACCTTGATGGGGCTGAATCCATAGCATGTTCCAAGCCCTCAACGCAATGCGCCCCATGCCAGCATCAAACCACTGACCACCAACAAGGTGGAAATGATTTGACGCAGCCGCGCCATGGGCACATGGTGTGCCAGACGGTGGCCTAACCACACACCCAAAATGGCCACGCCGATGAGGCCAGTCCAGCGCTGCCAAAGCAAGTCACTGGCCAACTGGCCATCCCACGCCATGCCTGCCAACACGGTGCTGGCGGCGGCGGCGATGATCATGGGTGTGCTGGCCCGTATTTGCTGTGCATCGGCCAAGCGGCGGCTGAGCCATGCCACCACCAGCGGGCCTGCGGTGCCAAACAGCATTTCCACCAGCCCGATGGCCGTGCCCACAGGCCCGGCCCAGAGTGTGCCAAGCGGGTGCTTGTGTGCAGTTTTGGCACGCAAGGTGTTCAGGCCCACCATAGCCACATACAAGCCCAGCAACAGCAGGGGCCAACGCGACTGCGCATGGGGTGCCAACAACAAACCCACTGCCGTTCCGATCACCATTCCAGGCAAGAGGCGGCGCAGCTCGCGCCACTGAACTTGGCTCGCGTTGAGCCAACTGTGAAACCCCGAAGCAGGGACATCCATCAACAAGGTCAAGGCCACCACTTCGGACAAGGGCCAATTCATGGCCAACAAAGGCACGATCACCAGGGCCGAACCAAAGCCTGTCAAACCCAGTACGGTGTAACCTGATAAAACAACCCCAACAGGGTAAATCCACTCTTGCATGCGCATTCCTCAACACGGCGGAATACCCCGCAGTCCCTAACATTCCTACGCACAGTTTAGGGCCGATATTGCATCGGGTGTAAGCCTCGCCCACTCGCGGAACATCTTGGGCGTGAAGCCATTGCGTTTGGCGGGGCGGTTGATGCAAATCTGAAGGACTGCACCGCGCACGGTGCAGTCGATCTGATCCTCAAGTTGGGGGTGATGCTCTTGCCAGTCGTGCATGGAAAATGCACGCCTTGAAAACATTCACCTCAGCGACAAGCGGCTCACGCCCTTGACGCCATCCTATTTGACCGACAGTTGTCGCAGTGCGCTGGCCCAATCTTCGATGTGGTAGACCGTGACACTCTTGCCATTTTGAAGGGTGTGGATGTCAATGGCCATGGCTTGAAAGCTTTTGCCATTGGTCGGCATGCCAAACATGGGCCCCTGGGGTGTTCCAGAATAATTCGAGCGCACCACGACGCGGTCGCCAGCGACGATGACTTCACGGATTTCCCATTTCAAGTCAGGAATCAGTTTGCCAAAGCCCATGACTTGGTTGATAAAGGCTTCGCGCCCCTTGAAGTTCGTGTCATCAGAGTAGGACTTCCATTCGGGCGCTAAGAATTTCTCAGCGATGGCGCGCACGTCCTTTGTCCCTGGCTGGGTGAGCATGCTGTAAAAAGGCTCCACCAGTTGACGGGCGGCGTCGGATGTCAATGCAGTTTGTGCCAGCGCTGGGGTGCTGACCATGGCCACAGCCAAGGCGGCTGCGCTGAGTGTTTTGGTGGTGAGTTGTGAAGTGTTCATGTGCTTTCCTTTGTTAATCCGTCCACTGTTCAGACGTGGAGACAGTGTCTTGCCAATGACGCCTTTGCGAAAGATCAGGATCGTCCATAAAATGGTAAAAAACAGACATTCATGCCCCATCAACCCCCGCCCATTGCTCCGCTTTCGTTCAGACACCCTGAGGATGACCGAATAGGCATTGAAGTCCTCTCGATTGCGCAACTTCGCCAACGCGCGTCACTGACCGCCTTGTCGCGCATCACGCGGGCCGACTTTTTTCGCTTGGTAGTGATCACATCCGGCCAAACCAAGCCATGGATTGATTTCCATCCCGTATCAGCCCAGGCAAACGACTACCTGTTGATCAAACCAGGTCAAGTGTTTCGGCATGACTTCGCACAAACATGGCAGGGTTGGATGGTTGTTTTTCGCCCAGAGCGATTACATTTCATTGGAAATGGGCAAGCGTTGGCTTATCAAATCGACACCTTGCCAGACCATTGCTCACTGGCCTCGTCTGTACTGCAATATGTTGTAGTCGGCCTGAGCAACATGCAGCGTGACAGCGCAGAAGTCGTCGATATACCGACCCGGCAGAGCCTTCTTCAGCTGCAATTGAGTTATCTGCTGATGCGTCTGTGCCTGGTTCAAGCGTCAGGGCTTCATCCAGGTCAATCGCCTTCGCGGGCCTTGGCACATCACGAACGATTCAAAAAGCAGTTGGAAAAAGACTTCGCAAAACACCACCAGGTGCAGCATTTCAGTGCCACTTTGGGCCTGAGTGTCAAAAGCCTGAACCGTGCTTGCTTGGAAGCGACGGGACTGTCCACCAAAAGCTGCATCAATCAACGCATTGCTCTAGAAGCCAAGCGTTTGCTGGCACACACGACTTTGGCTGTTCAGGCCATTGCCATCGATTTGAGTTTTGATGACCCCACCAATTTTGTGAAATTCTTCAAACGCGAGGTCGGAATGACGCCTGGACAGTTCCGGGCCAGCCAATCATTCACGGCCTGAAAGAGTGCCCCATGATGGATGCGGCCTTTGAAGTCTTGAGTGAAAGGCTATTGATCCGGCCCGATGGCTTCTATGCAGGAGCCCCGCCCTGTGGTCGAT
>JBIKQY010000277.1:0-4177 GCA_044349465.1 Limnohabitans sp.
TGCGACGCGGTGGTGTGCGCCAACGAGGCTTTTGGCATCGACTTCGAGGCCGAGATCGCTGTCATCACCGGCGACGTGCCCATGCAAACCAGCGCCGATGACGCCATCGAAGGCGTGCGCTTGGTCATGCTGGCCAACGACGTGAGCCTGCGCAACCTGATCCCCAACGAGCTTGCCAAAGGCTTTGGCTTTTTCCAGAGCAAACCCGCCACCGCCTTCAGCCCCGTGGCTGTGACGCCCGACGAGCTGGGCGACGCCTGGCAAGGCGGCCGCGTGCACCTGACGCTGCAGTCCACCTGGAACGGCCGCAAAGTCGGCATGTGCGAAGCCGGCCCCGAGATGACTTTCCACTTCGGGCAGTTGATTGCCCACATCTGCAAAACCCGCAATGTGCGCGCAGGCTCCATCGTGGGCAGCGGTACCGTGAGCAACAAGAGCGTGGAAGTGAACGGCAAACCCGAGTGGCCCAAAGGCTACAGCTGCATCGCCGAAAAGCGCGCCATCGAAACCATCCTGGACGGCAAGCCCAGCACCGAATTCATGAAGTTCGGCGACACCATCCGCATCGAGATGAAGGGCCCAAGCGGCGAGAGTTTGTTTGGGGCGATTGAGCAGGAAATTGTGCCTTTGAACCAGGAATGACGTTGTCTTGATGCGGTGTGAAGCGCAAAAATGCCATTTACGCTTCACGGATGAAGCGTAAATTTGACGCGAGCCTTTTTGGTCAGGCCGCTATGCTTTGTGCTGACATTGAAAATTTCACGGATGTATCTACAATGTAGAAACAAAAGGAGATTGTCATGGAAGCCGTTATCCGCAAATGGGGCAACAGTCCAGCCCTGCGTCTGCCCAGCGCTGTGATGAAGTCTGCCGCCTTTGAATTGGAGCAGCACGTCATCGTCACCGCCACCAAAGGCCGAATTGTCATCGAACCCGCCTGCCAGCCTGAATACAAACTGGAAGACTTGTTGGCCGCCATGACCGACGACAACTCGCACGCCGCCGTGGACTTAGGCGGGCCAGTCGGACAGGAATCGCTCTGATGGCGACGAAAGCCTATGTGCCTGAGGCAGGGGACATCGTTTGGCTGGAGCTTGACCCGCAAGCAGGACATGAGCAGGCCGGTCATCGGCCGGCTTTGGTGCTCAGTCCTTCGGCATACAACGCCAAAAAAGGGTTGATGCTCTGTTGCCCCTTGTCCACGCAAATCAAAGGCTACCCCTTTGAAGTGCAGACTCAAATCAGCGCAAAGCCGGGTGTGGTTCTGTCAGACCAAGTCAAGTCACTGGACTGGCGTGTGAGAAAAGCCAAGAAGAAGGGCTCGGTGCCTGAAGAAGTGCTGCAGGAAGTCCGAGCCAAGATCAAGGCGCTGTTGCAGATTAACTGATTCAGCCCAACTTCTTCATCAACAACGCATTAACCTGCCCCGGGTTGGCCTTGCCCTTGCTAGCTTTCATGATCGGACCGACCAGACCGTTCAATGCCTTGGCATTACCCGCCTTGAACTCTTCCACGTTCTTGGGGTTGGCGGCCAGCACGTCGTCGATGATCTTTTCTAGCTCGCCGGTGTCGTTCATCTGTTTGAGGCCTTTGGCTTCGATGATGGCGTCGACTTCGCCTTCTTTGTTCCACAGACCTTCAAACACCTGACGCGCGGCGTTGTTGCTGATGGTGTTATCACTGATGCGGCCGATCAGGGCGGCCAGTTGGGCGGCGCTCACGGGCGCTTGCTCGATGGCCATTTCGCTGGCGTTCAAGCGGCGTGAGACTTCGCCCATGATCCAGTTGCTGGCCAGTTTGGGCTGACCGCAGGCTTTGGCTGTGGCTTCAAAGTAGGCGGCGACCGCTTTGCTTTGCGTCAGTTGCGTGGCGTCGTATTCGGGCAGCGCGTAGTCTTTGACGAAGCGCTCGGCCATCACGCGGGGCAGCTCTGCCATCTCGCCTTTGACGCGCTCCACCCAGTCGCGGCCGATCACCAGCGGCGGCAGGTCCGGATCGGGGAAGTAGCGATAGTCAGCCGCGTCTTCCTTGGTGCGCATGGCGCGGGTCTCGCCCGTGTCGGGGTCGAACAACACTGTCGCTTGCTGGATGGCGCGGCCATCCTCGATTTCTTCGATTTGCCAGCGCACTTCGTAGTCAATGGCCTGCTGCATGAACTTGAAGCTGTTCAAGTTTTTGATCTCGCGGCGGGTGCCCAGTTCGCCACCCGGCTTGCGCACTGACACGTTGGCGTCGCAACGGAACGAGCCTTCTTGCATGTTGCCGTCGCAGATGCCGATCCAGGTCACGATCTTGTGCAGCTCTTTGGCGTAGGCCACGGCTTCTTCGCTGCTGCGCATGTCGGGCTGGGTCACGATTTCCAGCAAAGGGGTGCCCGCGCGGTTCAGGTCGATGCCGCTTTGACCAATGAAGTCTTCGTGCAGCGATTTGCCCGCGTCTTCTTCGAGGTGGGCGCGTTCCAGGCGCACGGTTTTGCGCACGGTCTCTTTGCCATCTTCCAAAAAGAACGACACCTCGCCGCCTTGCACCACCGGGATTTCGAACTGGCTGATTTGGTAGCCCTTGGGCAGGTCGGGGTAAAAGTAGTTTTTACGGGCAAAGATGCTGCGCTCAGCAATGTGCGCGTTGATGGCCAAGCCGAACTCGATGGCGCGTTCAACAGCGCCGATGTTCATCACGGGCAGCGTGCCTGGCAGGGCCATGTCCACCGCGCAGGCTTGCGTGTTGGGCTCGGCACCAAATGCCACCGAGGCGCGGCTGAAAATCTTGCTCTTTGTGGAGAGTTGGGCGTGTGTTTCGAAGCCGATGACGACTTCGTAGCCTTGGACGAGTTTGCTCATGTCAGATGCCCTCCGGCTTGCGAAGGTGAAAATCGGTGGCTTGCTGCAGGCGGTGTGCGGCGTTCAACAGCTGGGCTTCCTTGAAGTAGTTGCCAATCAGCTGCAAACCCACGGGCATGCCCTGTGCTCCAAAGCCTGCGGGCACGCTCATGCCGGGCAGACCAGCCAAAGAGGCTGGGAGCGTGAAGATGTCGGCCAAATAGTCGGCCACCGGGTCGTTGGCGTTCTCGCCAAACTTCCAGGCCACAGACGGGGCCACGGGTCCGGCGATGACGTCGCATTCTTTGAATGCGTTTTGGAAGTCGTCGGCGATCATGCGGCGGATTTTTTGGGCTTGCAGGTAGTACGCGTCGTAATACCCGTGTGAGAGCACATAGGCGCCCGTCATGATGCGGCGCTTGACCTCGTTGCCAAAGCCTTCGGCGCGGGTCTTTTTGTACATGTCGACCAGGTCGGTGTAGTCCTTGGCTCGGTGGCCGAACTTCACGCCGTCAAAGCGGCTCAGGTTGGAGCTGGCTTCGGCCGGGGCAATGATGTAGTAGACAGGGATCGATAACTCGGTGCGCGGCAGGCTGATGGGCACCAGCTTGGCGCCCAGCTTTTCGTATTCGCGCAAAGCACCATCAACGGCAGCGCGCACATCGGCGTGCAGGCCTTCACCAAAGAACTCTTTGGGAATGCCGATGCGCAGGCCTTCAATCGAGTTGTTCAACGATGCCGTGAAGTCTTCGCTGGGCATGTCCAGCGAAGTCGAGTCACGGTCCAAATCCGCGCCGCACATGGCACTCAGCAAGAGCGCGCAGTCCTCGGCGCTGCGGGCCATGGGGCCTGCCTGGTCGAGGCTTGAGGCGTAGGCGATCATGCCGTAGCGTGATGCGCGGCCATAGGTGGGTTTGATGCCGGTGATGCCGCAAAAGCTGGCAGGCTGGCGGATCGAGCCGCCGGTGTCGGTACCGGTGGCGGCGGGGGCCAGGCCTGCGGCCACAGCCGCTGCGCTGCCGCCCGACGAGCCGCCGGGCACGCGGGCCGTGTCCCAGGGGTTTTGCACCGGGCCGTAGGCCGAGTTTTCGTTGGCCGAGCCCATGGCGAACTCGTCGCAGTTGAGCTTGCCCAAAGTGACCATGCCCGCCGTGCGCAGGCGCTGCACCACGGTGGCGTCAAAAGGCGAGCGGTAGCCGCTCAGGATTTTGGAGCCTGCGGTGGTCGCAAAGTCTTGCGTGACGAACACGTCTTTGTGCGCCACCGGCACGCCTTCCAAAGGTCCCGCCGTGCCGCTCGCCAATTTGGTGTCAGAGGCGCGGGCCTGGGCCAGTGTCACTTCGCTGTCGATGTCCAAA
>JBIKQY010000278.1:0-4170 GCA_044349465.1 Limnohabitans sp.
CATGGTGTCGCTGCGCCTGGCCGACAGCTTTGGCTTTGATGCGCTCTACATGACCGGCTACGGCACCGTGGCCTCGCACATGGGCTTGCCCGATGCGGGCCTGGCCACCTACAGCGACATGGTCGGCCGCGTCACGGCCATGGCGGGCATGGCCCGCACGCCCTTGATTGCCGATGCCGACACCGGCTACGGCGGTCTGCTGAACATGCGCCACACCATCCGGGGCTACGAGGCGGCGGGCGCTTGCGCCATCCAGCTCGAAGACCAGGAGTTCCCCAAAAAATGCGGCCACACCCCGGGCCGCCGCGTGATCCCCATGGCCGACATGGTGCGCAAGATCCAGGTGGCGGTGGATTCGCGTGAGTCCAAAGACTTCCTGATCATCGCCCGCACCGACGCCCGCACCACGCTGGGCCTGGACGAGGCGCTGCGCCGGGCCGAGGCCTATGCCAAAGCCGGTGCCGACATTTTGTTTGTCGAGTCGCCCGAGTCAGAAGAAGAAATGCGCCGCATCGGCCAAAGCTTTGACCTGCCGCTGGTGGCCAACATGGTCGAGAAAGGCCGCACCCCGGTGCTGACGAAGCCCGAGCTGGAAGCGCTGGGCTACAAGATTGCGATCTTCCCTGTGACCGCTTTGCTGGCTGGCGTTCAGGCCATGACGCAGGTGTACCAACAGTTCAAGGACACGGGCTCGTCGGCCAATGGCCCAACGCCTTTGTACGACTTTGCCGACCTGACCCGTCTCATGGGTTTTGAAGATGTGTGGGCTTTTGAAAAGCGCTACGCTGAAACCGATTGATTTTGATTGATGTGCCCCCGTAGGAGCCCACCCCGTGGGCGATGGGCGTGAAACACGCCCTGATCAGCACCGCCCAGCAAGCCATCGCCCACGGGGTGGGCTCCTACGGGGAGCGGGTCCATAGCCACCGAGCTGCACTTGACGGTGCAAAAAATTTGAAATTTCAGCGTGCCAGATCCATCAAACCCCAAGGAGACAAATATGACCACATTGAAATCATCCCCCCGCCGCCACTGGCTGAAAACCCTGCTGGCCACCAGCATGACCGCCAGCCTGGCTCTGGGTGCGGGCACAGCCTCAGCGCAAGCGGCCTACCCCGCCAAACCCATCCGTCTGGTGGTGCCCTTTGCCCCCGGCGGCGTGACCGACACCAGCGGCCGATTGATTGCCGAGCAGCTGTCCAAGCGCCTGGGCCAGCAGGTGATCGTGGACAACAAACCCGGTGCCTCGGGCAACATCGGCACACAAATGGTGGCCACGGCCGCGCCCGATGGCTACACCTTGCTCTTGGGCTTTGACGGCACGATGGTGATCAACCCGCATGTATTCCCCAAAGTGGGTTTTGACACGGTCAATGACTTCGCCCCGATCGGCAAGATCGGTGACGCGATTTTGATTTTGGTGTCTCACCCCGGCGTGCCCGCCAAGACACTGCAGCAAGTGATCGCCTTGTCCAAAACCCAGTCGGGCGGTTTGTCCTATGGCACTTCGGGCACGGGCGGCACGCCGCACATCGCCGGTGAATTGCTCAAGCAGCGCACCGGTGCCAACCTCACGCACATCCCCTACAAAGGCGGCGGTCAGGCCATGATCGATGTGATGGGCGGCTCCATCCCGCTGGTCTACACCGCCGTGGCGAGTGCGATTTCGCACGTCAAGTCGGGCAAGTTGCACGCGGTGGCGGTGTCCAGCGCGCAACGCGCCCCGTCCATGCCCGATGTGCCCACCTTCATTGAAAGCGGCGTGGCCGATTTCGACATCAACTCCTGGGTCGGCTTGCTGGCCCCGGCCAAAACGCCTCGGGCCATTGTGGACAAGCTCAATACCGAGCTGAACGCTGTGCTCAACGACCCCGCAGTGCGCGATCGCCTGAACACCTTGGGCATCACCGCCAGCCCCGGCGGCCCTGAAAGGTTCGGCCGCGACATGGCGCGTGACCTGTCGCGCTACGCAGCGGTGGTCAAGGCGGCCAATATCAAGGCCGAGTGATTCAGCCCAGCAGCCCCTTGACCAAGGGCCGCGCCAGCCGCTCGCCTTCTTGCACCCAGAAGGCCGGGTCAGCCTTGCGAATGCGGCCGATGGCGTTGCCCATGTGGGCGGCAGCGGCTTGCCGGGCCTGCACCGGGTCACCCGCCCGCACGGCCTGCAAGATGGCCTGGTGTTCGCTGCGCACAGCGGCGGCAAAGTCGCCGCGCCGGGCCTCGTTGGCCCGGGTGACCTGGGTGGCCCCGTGCAAAAACTGGCTCAGGTAACCCAGCGTCTGGATCAAAAATGGGTTGCGCGTGGCCTCGGCAATCGCCCGGTGAAAGTTCACGTCTTCGGCCACCCCATCGCCGCCCGACAGCACAGCTTGGTCCAGCGCCTGGACCGCCTGCTCGATGGCCTGCAGGTCGCTGGCACTGCGTCGCTCGGCTGCCAGCGCGGCCACTTCGGCCTCAAGGGCACGGCGCACCTCCACCATCTGAATCACGGCCTCTTGCGACGCGGCGTGCCGCGCTTCGAAGTTCAGGGGCGCAAAGGGCTGCTGCGCACTCACAAACACCCCGCTGCCTTGGCGAGAGTCCACCAAGCCCAGCGATTTGAGGCGCGACACAGCCTCGCGCACCACGGTGCGGCTGACCTGGAACTGCTCGACCAAGCGCGCCTCGGTGGGCAACTTGTCGCCGGGGGCCAGTCGCCCTTGCTTGATCTCGGCGCTCAGTTGCTCCGCCACCTGGTCGGACAGGCGCGCGCCGCTGGAGACGGGGGTGAAGTGTTGACTCATGTGGTTGTCATACAAGAAACAAGCCTGAGCATAACGGGCCGTGCGGCGCGCTGCTGTCAAACAGGTGTCGTTGGGCGTTAGGGTGCAACCCACCAAGCTGAATGCTCAGCGCTGAACGTTTTAAAATTACGTTTAGGTAAATTGATTTATCAATGGTAAATTACGGCTTAGGTACCACAGGGTGCTTTTTGACCATTCTGGAGCTCGTCACATGGGTGCTTACGTCAACCCGATTTATCCCTACAAGTCGCCTGCCGACTTGATGTCCACACCGCCGCAGCGCAAACCGCTGATCGTCATTGGCGCGGGGCCGGTGGGCCTGGCGGCTGCCATCGACGCCCGTTTGCAGGGCCTCGATGTGCTGGTGCTGGACGACGACAAAACCGTGTCGATCGGCTCACGGGCGGTGTGCTACGCCAAGCGCTCGCTTGAAATTCTGGACCGCCTGGGCATCGCCAACGAGGCTTGCGGCTTGGGCGTGAGCTGGAACATTGGCCGCACCTTTCTCGAAGAAGACGAGGTCTACCAGTTCAACCTGGTGCCCGATGCGGGTCACAAACGACCCGGCATGATCAACTTGCAGCAGTACCACGTCGAGGAAATGCTGATTGCCCGAGCGCTGGAACTGGGCGCCGACATCCGCTGGCAGCACAAAGTCACCGCGGTCACGCGCCATGACACGCACGCCACGCTGACGGTGGAAACGCCCGAAGGCACGTTTGACATCGAGGCCGACTGGCTGGTGGTGGCCGACGGCGCACGCAGCCCGATCCGCCGCCATTTGGGCCTGGACATCGAAGGCCGTGTGTTCCAGGACCGCTTCTTGATTGCCGACGTGATCATGAAGGCCGACTATCCGGCTGAGCGCTGGTTCTGGTTTGACCCGCCGTTTCACCCCAACCAGAGCGTGTTGCTGCACAAGCAAAGCAACAACGTCTGGCGCATCGACTTCCAGCTCGGCTGGGACGCCGACCCCGAAGAAGAAAAGAAACCTGAAAAAGTCATCCCGCGCTTGAAAGCCATGCTGGGTGATGAGCGCCCGTTTGAGCTGGAATGGGTCAGCATCTACACCTTCCAATGCCGCCGCATGACCGACTTCCGCCACGGCCGCGTGCTGTTCGCGGGCGACGCGGCGCACCAGGTCTCGCCCTTTGGCGCACGCGGTGCCAACTCTGGTTTTCAGGATGCAGACGATTTGATGTGGAAACTGGGCTTGGTGATCAAGGGCCAGGCCAGCGAGAAGTTGCTCGACACCTACGCGCATGACCGCCAGTTTGCGGCTGACGAGAACATCATGAACTCGACGCGCTCGACCGACTTCATCACGCCCAAGAGCCGCACCAGCAAGACCTTTCGCAACCAGGTGCTGGCGCTGGCCAAGCACCAC
>JBIKQY010000279.1:0-4164 GCA_044349465.1 Limnohabitans sp.
TGGGCGTGTTGTATTGCAGGCAGGTCGAGAGCTCTTGGATGCACATTTGCACCGAGCCTTCACCCGTCACGCAATACACCTCACTGTCGGGCTTGGCCAGCTTGATGCCCATGGCGTAAGGAATGCCCACGCCCATGGTGCCCAAACCGCCAGAATTGATCCAGCGGCGCGGCTCGTTGAACTTGTAATACTGGGCGGCCCACATCTGGTGCTGGCCCACATCGGAGGTGATGTATGCGTCGGCGTCCTTGGTCATTTCCCACAAGGTCTCGATGACCTTTTGCGGCTTGATGACCAGGCTGTTGTTGCTGTCGTACTTCATGCAATCGCGGCTGCGCCAGCCCTCGACCGTTTCCCACCACTGCGCCAGCGCCTGGCTGTCGGGCTTGAGACCGGATTCTCGGATCATTCCCATCAATTCGATCAGCACGTCTTTGACGTCGCCCACGATCGGCACGTCGACCTTGACGCGCTTGGAAATGCTCGACGGGTCGATGTCGATGTGGATGATCTTGCGTTCGTTTTGCGCAAAATGCTTCGGGTTGCCAATGACGCGATCGTCAAAACGTGCGCCCACGGCCAACAAAACGTCGCAGTTTTGCATCGCGTTGTTGGCTTCGAGCGTGCCGTGCATGCCCAGCATGCCCAGGAAACGGCGGTCATTGGCCGGAAACGCGCCCAAACCCATCAGGGTGTTGGTGACCGGGAAATTCAACATGTCCACCAGCGCGCGCAACTCGGGGCTGGCGTTGCTCAGCAACACACCACCGCCCGTGTAGATGTAGGGGCGCTTGGCCGACATCAACAGCTGCATGGCCTTGCGGATCTGGCCGCCGTGGCCCTTGCGCACCGGGTTGTACGAGCGCATCTCAACCTTGTCGGGGTAGCCGTTGAACATCACTTTGTTGAACGACACGTCCTTGGGCACGTCCACCACCACCGGGCCGGGACGGCCAGTGCGGGCAATGTGGAAGGCTTTTTTCATGACCTCGGCCATGTCCTTGGCGTCTTTGACCAAGAAGTTGTGCTTGACGATGGGGCGCGTGATGCCCACGGTGTCGCATTCCTGGAAGGCATCGAGACCAATGGCCGCAGTGGGCACCTGCCCGCTGATGATGACCATGGGGATGCTGTCCATGTAGGCGGTGGCGATGCCGGTCACTGCATTGGTCAGGCCGGGGCCCGAAGTGACCAGGGCCACACCCACCTCGCCTGTGGCACGCGCATAGCCATCGGCAGCATGCACCGCGGCTTGTTCGTGGCGCACCAGCACGTGCTGAATGGTTTCTTGTTTGTAAAAAGCGTCGTAGATGTGGAGCACGGCCCCACCGGGATAGCCCCAGACGAATTGAACGTTTTCGGCCTGCAGTGCTTTGACCAAAATTTCGGCCCCACGCAACTCTTGACCCGAAGAAGCGACGGACGCAGCGGATGCCATTTCGGCTTTATTGATTTCCATATATTCAACCTTTGTGAATTTCTCTAACGAAAAACCTTGGGTGCCCCTTGGCTCGACTCTTGTGGAGTGGCTTTGGGACTTGAGACCACAGACATGGGCACCAAACTGTAAAAGTGCCGGACGGTGATCCGTTTGCTTTTTTTCAATTGCAACCCAATATTATCGCACCGTTACAGTTGGGTCTTTGAAATTCAAGACTTCTCAACAGGGCAAGTGACATAATTGCCAAGAACACCCGCCCGCTTCGGCCACCGGACACCCACCTCGCACACACAGGACACAGCCCTTCGCTGCAAGCACCTTGGCCTCGGACACCGAAATTTCTGATTTCCTCAAAAGCGTGGAGAAAAAAGCCTTCAAACGGGCTTACTACCACGTGGGCGATGAGGAAGGCGCGCTGGACATCGTGCAAGACAGCATGATCAAGCTGTGCAGCCACTACTCGGACAAACCGGCACAAGAGTTGCCTTTGCTGTTCCAGCGGATACTGTCCAACACCGTGCTCGACTGGTTTCGCCGTCGCAAGACGCGCAACGCCCTGTTTTCGAACCTGGACGATTTTGACCACCGCGATGACTTGGGCGACTTTGACCTGCTCGAAGTCACCACGGGCGATACCGATGCCCCTGCCAGCCAAAGCGCTGAGCAATGGCTCGGGCGGGTGCAAACCTTGGAACACATTGAAAAAGCAGTCATGAGCCTGCCTGCACGTCAACGAGAAGCCTTCCTGCTGCGTTATTGGGAGGAGCTCGACGTGGCTGAAACCGCCGCCGTGATGGGCTGCTCCGAAGGCAGCGTCAAAACCCATTGTTCCCGCGCCATCCAGTCCTTGAGTAAAACCTTGGCCCTCCAAGGCATAAAACCATGAAAAATTCCCAAACATCCGCCACTGCCACAACCGCCGACATGGACCTTTGGGGTCGGACTTTGGCCGCCCAATTGGACGTGGCATCGCAAGATTTGGGGCATGACATCGGCGAGCGGCTGCGCGTAGCACGCCAAATGGCCTTGAAGACCCGCCCCATGCCGCAACGTTTGTTGCGCCACAGCCTGGCGGTGCAAGCCAATGGCACGCTCAGTGGGCCACCCGACGAGGGCCTTAACCTTTGGCGCATCTTGGCCTCGGCCCTGCCTTTGTTGGCCCTGGTGTCGGGCCTGATGTTCATCCAGGCCCTGCAACAAGACTTGGCCGAGACCGACATCGCCTCACTTGACTCGGCCTTGCTGCTCGACGAATTGCCACCGGACGCCTACACCGACCCAGGTTTCGTGCAGTTCCTCAAAATCCAGCTCCATCAAAACGCACGGCATGACTGAAACGGGTTGGAAATTTGGCCTTGCTTGCACTGCCGAGCCGACTGCTTGTCGGCCTGGCCTGCCACGGCTCAGAGCGGGTCTGAGCCACTGGTGCCTGAGTGTTCTTGCCTTGAGCTTGAGCCTGCACGTTGGGGCTCAAACACCAACGGCGCCATCTGCGGCTGCCCCGGCCTCAGCTGATCAACAGAGTGCTTTGCCCAGCGCTTCCGCGTCTGGCAGTGGTTATGCCATCACCCCGGCCGACCCTGCATTGCCGGCCACACCGGCATTGGGCAACAGTGTGCAAATTCCATCGGCCT
Organism: Limnohabitans sp.; assembly: GCA_044349465.1. GTDB lineage: Bacteria > Pseudomonadota > Gammaproteobacteria > Burkholderiales > Burkholderiaceae_C > Limnohabitans_A. The sequence goes on from JBIKQY010000279.1 coordinate 3,076, forward strand.
CCAACGCCCCTCCCGTCCCCGGGCTGGGTGCCTGGCAGTCCTTGAGCAAACGTCAAAAACTGGCCCTGGCACCACTGGCCGCGGATTGGCATGAGCTGACGGCTCAGCAACGCCAAAAATGGCTGGCCCTGTCCAGAAACTTTTTCGAGCTCAGTGACGAGGAGCAGCTGACCCTGCACAGCCGCATGCAGGAATGGGCGGCACTCAGTCCTCGGCAGCGCAGCCAGGCGCGCTTTCACTTCAACGCCACTCAATCCCTGTCTGCCCAAGACAAACGGGCCCAGTGGGAGGCCTACCAAGCGCTGTCCGATCAGGAAAAACACAAGCTGTCTTCGGGCCCCAAACCCCCTGTCAAAAGTGCTGCTCGCAGCTTTGCGCCACCCAGCACCCGCTTGGTCAGCCCCCCACTGCTGCCCGTGAACGCCACACGGGCCGTGCAGAGGGTGGCGCCTTCCAAGCCGGTCCACCCCAAAACCTTGTTGCCTCAGCCCTCTTGAAACTCAATGGCCTGTTTCAAGTGCACATTTGCGCCACAATCGCCCACTGGCCCTGAGCGCTCAAGGTCCCTGGCTCTGAAGCACAAACCCTGAAGATAGCGGCGCTCAAGCCCGACGCCACCTCCTCTTCAAAATTTCATTGCTCACATGACACAGCGCGTGCACGCCTCACCGACGCCCCCCGCCCCCCTGCCTCCTGCCGCCGACCCGCTGGCCACCCCATCGCTCAAACGCCGCATGGCCTGCTGGTTGTACGAAGGCATGCTGCTCTTTGGTGTTGTCTTCATTGCAGGCTATCTGTTCAGCAGCTTGAGCCAGACCCGCCACGCCCTGGACAACCGCCCTGGTTTGCAGGCTTTCCTGTTTTTGATTCTTGGCATTTACTTCACCTGGTTCTGGCACCGCGGCCAGACATTGGCCATGAAAACCTGGCACATCCGGGTGGTCTCCGCCTCCGGGCAGGCCTTGAGCCAGCGCCGCGCCTTGTTGCGCTATGTGCTGAGCTGGGTCTGGTTTTTGCCCCCCCTTTTGCTGACCTTGCCTTTTGGTCTGCCTGCGGGCCGGGTCGGCTTGCTGACCGTGATCTGGGTCA
>JBIKQY010000280.1:0-4148 GCA_044349465.1 Limnohabitans sp.
CAGATCACCCAGGCCCGACAAGCCCATGAAGGTCTCGTTGTGCGCACCCAGCGCCAAGCCCAAGCGCGTCATCTCGGCCAGGCCCCGGGTGATCAGGGCGGCCCGCGCATTCAGGCCCAGATCGAGCCCATCGCACAAACCCGTGGCGATGGCCAGCACGTTCTTCACGGCCCCGCCCACTTCCACCCCTACGATGTCGCTGTTGGCATACACACGCAAGGCCGGACCATGAAAGGCCTGCACCAAGGCGTCGCGCACGCTGGCGTGGGCACTGGCGGCCACCAAAGCCGTGGGTTGCTGACGCGCCACTTCCAGAGCAAAACTGGGGCCGCTCAGAGCACCCGCTTGCAGTTGTGGGGCCACTTGGGCCTGCACCTCGTGCGGCATCAGCCCGGTGCCCAACTCCAGGCCCTTGCACAACCAGGCCACAGGGGCACGCACATCGGCCATGGCCGTGAGCACAGCGCGCAAACCCGCCATGGGCGTGGCGATGACCCACAAGTCACAGCCCGGCGAAGATGCCAACAAAGACGGCAATGGATCCGATGAAATGTCAATGGAGCCCGGCAAGGTCACGCCCGGCAGGTAGCGGGCGTTTTGCCTTTGCGTGCGCAAGGCCTCGGCCTGGGCGGCATCGCGGGCGTGCAAAGTGACCGTGTGACCGCCCGGATGACGGGCTGCCGCCAAAGCCATGGCGGTGCCCCAAGCGCCGGCACCCATGATGGTGATGTGCATGGTCCGGCTGAACCTCGGTTCGGCTTACTGCGTGATCGCAGCGGCCTGCTCGGCTTGCTGGACTTGTTGCTGCTCGTACATGGCCTGGAAGTTGATCTCGGCCAGGTGCACCGGTGGAAAGCCTGCACGGGTGATCAGGTCGGCCACGTTGCCACGCAGATAGGGGTACACGATTTGCGGGCAAGCAATGCCCATGACAGGCCCCATCTGGTCGTCGGGCAGGTTGCGAATTTCAAAAATGCCGCCTTGCTTACACTCGACCAGGAACACGGTTTTGTCGTCAATTTTGGTGTGCACGGTGGCCGTCACGCAGACTTCAAACACGCCTTCGGCCACGGGTGTGGCTTCCACGCCCAACTGGATGTCCACGCTGGGTTGCTGTTGGTCGAGCAAGATGGCGGGCGAGTTGGGTTGCTCAAGAGAAGCCTCTTTGAGGTAAACACGCTGAATCTGGAATACGGGGGTTGGGGCTTCGGTGGTGACAGCGGTATCGGTCATGGAAAACTCTTGTGAAATAAAAGTGCCGGAACAAAACCGGACGGATGGAGAAAGGAAAGACCCGCATTATCGGCCATCCCAGCCGACCGAGCGAGCATTCAGGGCCGTGAAAACCCTGAACATCGGGCGGTGCAGTTCAAGACGCCTGCAGCAAAGGCACCAGGCCACCCTTGGCGTCCAGCGCCATCAGGTCATCGCAACCGCCCACATGGGTTTCGCCAATGAAAATCTGAGGCACCGTGCGACGACCGGTCGTTTGCATCATGTGGTCGCGCTGAGCAGCGTCGGTATCGATGCGGATCTCTTCGATCTGCTCAACACCTTTGGACTTGAGGATTTGCTTGGCACGGGTGCAATAAGGGCAAACGGCGGTGGTGTACATCTTGACGGCTTGCATGGAGGCTCCTTGGATGAATGGGGGAGAAATCAGGCTTTTTCAGTCGGCATGCTGGCCGCAACCCAGGCGCGCAGACCGCCCGAGAGCGACTGCACATTGTCATAACCGAGCTTGCGCGCGGTGGCTGCTGCGCGCGCCGAACGCGCACCCACTTGGCACACCATGATCACCTGAGCTGACTTGTTTTTAACCAGTTGGCCCAGTTTGTCCTCCAATTGGCCCAAGGGCAGGTTTTTGGCACCAATCACATGACCACGGGCGAACTCATCGGGCTCACACACGTCAATGACCACCGCTTTGTCGCGGTTCATCAACTGCACCATGGCTTGCGGATCCAGACCACTGCCCTTGGTCAGCACCGGCAAAAGCAAAGCAAAACCCGAAGCCAGCGCCATGGCCAGCAACATCCAGTTATCTATAAGAAAGTTCACGAATCAGACCTTTTGAGGCAAAAAAACAAAGGCCCGATCAAAGGCCTGCCAGTGCAGATTCTAAAATGACGGGCTCAACCTTTGTTTCATCCCCCTTCTGCGCCCCTTTTTGCGGCCCCTTTGCCCATGTACAAACTTGTCCTCATTCGCCACGGCGAATCCACCTGGAACCTGGAAAACCGCTTCACCGGCTGGACCGACGTGGACCTGACCCCCACGGGCGTGAGCCAGGCCATGTCGGCCGGCAAGCTGCTCAAAGCCGAAGGCTGGGACTTTGACCTGTGCTACACCTCGGTGCTCAAACGCGCCATCCACACCCTTTGGTACACCCTGGACGAAATGGACCGCACCTGGCTGCCCGTGGTCAAGGACTACCGGCTGAACGAACGCCACTACGGCGCGCTGCAAGGCCTGAACAAAGCCGACATGGCCAAGCAATACGGTGACGAGCAGGTGCTGATCTGGCGTCGCAGCTACGACACACCCCCACCCGCACTGGAAGCGACCGACCCCCGCTGCGAGCGAACTGACCGCCGCTACCCCGACCCGTCTGTGGTGCCCCTGACCGAGTGCCTCAAAGACACCGTGGCCCGCGTGCTGCCCGCCTGGAACGACAGCATTGCCCCCAGCATCAAGGCCGGCAAGCGCGTGCTGATCGCCGCGCACGGCAACTCGATTCGCGCCCTGATCAAGTACCTGGACGGCATCTCCGAGACCGACATCGTGCACCTGAACATCCCCAATGGCATCCCCTTGGTGTACGAGCTCGACCAAGACCTGCGCCCGATTCGCCACTATTACCTGGGCGATGCCGAGGCCGCCGCCAAAGCCGCTGCCGCCGTGGCCAGCCAGGGCAAAGCCTGAACTCGCGACGCCCTTTACAGGAAATTACACGCCAAGCCCCACGGCGCGGGGCTTGCGGGTGTATATTGACTTGAACTTCACTGCACACGCACTCGCAAAATGGGACACAAACTCAAGATCGTCGGTTGGCTCAGCGTGGGTGCCTTGGCTGGCGCCCTCACCACCGTATCGCTGCAAACCGTGGCTCGCGGCAACATGGCCCCCCTGCCGCTGGAGGAGCTGCAGCAACTGGCGGCCGTGTTTGGCATGGTCAAAAGCGACTACGTCGAGCCCGTGGACGAGAAAAAACTGATCACCGAGGCCATCTCCGGCATGGTGTCCAGCTTGGACCCGCATTCGCAGTACTTCGACAAAAAAAGCTTCAAGGAATTCTCTGAAGGCACGTCGGGCAAATTTGTCGGTGTGGGCATCGAAATCAGCCAGGAAGATGGCGTGGTCAAAGTGGTCTCGCCCATTGAAGGCTCACCCGCCGACCGTGCAGGCCTCAAACCCAACGACCTGATCACCAAAGTTGACGACACCCCCCTCAAAGGCCTGCCGCTCAGCGAAGCGGTCAAGCGCATGCGTGGCGAGCCCAAAACCAAGGTGGTGCTGACCGTTTTCCGCAAAGACGAAAACCGCAGCTTCCCGGTCACCATCATCCGCGAAGAAATCAAAACCCAATCGGTCAAATCCAAACTCATCGAGCCTGGCTACGGCTGGATCCGCGTCTCGCAATTCCAGGAACGCACCGTCGAAGACTTCGCCCGCAAGATCGAAGAGATGTACAAGCAAGACCCCCAGCTCAAGGGCTTGGTGCTGGACTTGCGCAACGACCCGGGTGGCCTGCTGGATGCAGCCGTGGCCCTGTCGGCCGCCTTCTTGCCCGACAACGTCACGGTGGTCACCACCAATGGCCAGTTGGCCGAAAGCAAATTCACCTACAAGGCATCGCCCCAGTTTTGGCGTCGCAACAACAGCAACGACCCCATCACCCGCATGACGCAGGCCACCGGCGGTGCCCTGAAAAAAGTGCCCTTGGTGGTCTTGGTCAACGAAGGCTCGGCCTCGGCCAGCGAAATCGTGGCCGGTGCCCTGCAAGACTACAAACGCGCCTCCCTCATGGGCAGCCAGACCTTTGGCAAAGGCTCGGTGCAAACCGTGCGCCAGTTGGGCCCTGACACCGCCCTCAAAATCACCACCGCCCGCTACTACACGCCCAACGGCCGCGCCATCCAGGCCAA
>JBIKQY010000035.1:0-13783 GCA_044349465.1 Limnohabitans sp.
TGAGCAACGTGCCGCACATGCCCGTCAGCATGGCTTCTGAGGCGCGGCGGTTTACCTGGTTGATCGATGTGCTGTATGACCGCCGAGTCAAGCTGATCATGTCAGCGGCCGTGCCGCCCGAAGGGCTGTACACCTCAGGACCCATGTCGCACGAGTTTCCACGCACCGTCTCGCGCCTGCACGAGATGCAGTCCAGCGAGTTTCTGGCGCTGGAACACCGCACTGTGGACACGCACATCACATGACCCACGGACTTTTGCGCGGACATGTGCGCGGATGTTGCGGTTTGGCGCTGGGCCTGTTGGCGCTCTTGAGCGCCCAGGCGCAAACGGGCCAAGAACCGACCAACCTTCCCGCCACGCCACCCGTTGCGCAGGTCACCTCATCATCTTCATCGCCAACACCTCAACCACCGCAACCCAACACGGTGGTCGCGCCAGACGCAGACGCGCTACCCGAGGCCATCACCCGTCAAAGGCAGGCGCTGGCAGCGCAGCGCAGTGTCATCGGGCAAGCCGAAGAGGCGCAGCAGGCCGTGTGTTGGCAAAAGTTTGCCGTCAATGCCTGCCTGAGCGAGGCGCGCCGCGCCCGGAGACAGGCACTGGAGCCCCTGCGCCAGCAGGAGCTGGCCCTGAACGCCCAAGAGCGCTTGTGGCGCACCGAGCAGCGCGACAAGCGATTGCAAGGTAAGCAGGCTGCTACACGGGAGACGCCATGAGCACGGACAAGCCCGGCGATGCCACTCCAAGCGCTGAAATGGATTTGCGTTCACCGCAGCGCCAGTTGATCGAGTGGCAAATTGAGCATGCCGACCTGGACGCGTTGATCGATCAAGCGGCCACAGCGCCAGGCCACTTGGACGAGCTGCGCCTGCGCCGCATGAAAAAGCGCCGACTTGCACTGCGCGACCAAATGGCCAGCTTGCAAGCGCAATTGGCCCCCAAGGAGCCCGCTTGAATTTGCTCGACCAGCGTGTGGCCGACACCCTGTCCAGCCACGGGGTGCTGGCGCAAACGGTGCCGGGGTTTCAGCCCCGACAGGGCCAGACCGACATGGCCATGGCGGTGAGCCGCACGGTGCAGGACGGCGGCCAGCTGGTGGTGGAGGCGGGCACGGGCACGGGCAAAACCTATGCGTACCTGGTGCCAGTCTTGCTCAGTGGTCAGCGCGCGCTGGTGTCCACCGCCACCAAGGCGCTGCAGGACCAATTGTTTTCTCGCGACATCCCGCGCCTGGTCGAGGTGCTGGGTTTGCCCATTCGCGTGGCCTTGCTCAAGGGGCGATCCAACTACCTGTGCCTGCACCGCATGGAGCAAGCCCGCCACAGCCCCGAGTCGGCGCAGCCCGGTGCGCAAAAGGCCTTGGCCAAGATCGAGACCTGGGCGCAGTCCACCCGCACCGGCGACATGGCCGAGCTGACGGGCCTGGACGAGCGCTCGTCTTTGTGGCCGCTGGTCACCTCCACCCGCGACAACTGCCTGGGCTCGAGCTGCCCGCGCAACCGTGCTTGCCACGTCAACCTGGCGCGCAAAGAGGCCATGGCCTCGGATGTGGTGGTCATCAACCACCATTTGTTTTTTGCCGACCTGTCGGTGCGCGAGTCGGGTGTGGCCGAGTTGCTGCCCACCGTGCGCGTGACGGTCTTCGACGAAGCTCACCAGCTCAATGAGATTGGGGTCAATTTTCTGGGCCAACAACTGTCCACCGTGCAGTTGCACGAGCTGGTGCGCGACGTGCTGGCCACGGGTTTGCAATTGGCGCGTGGCCTGGTTGATTGGCAGAGTTTGACGGCCCAACTGGAAAAAGCCGCCCGCGACTGGCGCTTGGCAGCGGGCATGCACCGCGGCTCGGTACGCCTGCGCTGGAGCGGCCAACACCCCGAAGGCGTGGAGCCCAGCGAATGGGACGCAGCTTTGCAGGCGGTGACGCAGGCTTTGACCCATTTGCAAAATGGCCTGGAGATGGTCAGCGAGTTGGCTCCGGATTTTCAGCGCTTGGGCGACCGCACCCGCGAGCTGATGCAGCGCGCGGCCTTGTTTGCCGACACGCCCAACCCCGAGGGCGTACGCTGGGCCGAGGTCAGTGCGCAGCTGCGCCTGATCGAGTCGCCCTTGGACATTGCGCAGGCCTTTTCTGCCTTGACACGGCCTGTGTCGGCCGCGCCGTCCGCGGATGCCGCGTCTGGCGCTGCGCCCGGTCACGACGAAGATGTCGATCCCGACTCGATCGAGGCCTTGATGGCGGGGGATCCGCGACACGCCATAGGCGACGCTGCCACGCCAGGGCCTGCGGGCGGTGTGGGTCAGCGGGCCTGGATTTTCACTTCGGCGACCTTGGGCGACGAGCCGAGCTTGCGCTGGTTCACCGAGCCTTGTGGCCTGAGTTCGGCCGAGGTCATGCAGGTCAACAGCCCCTTTGACTATGCCCAGCAAGCAGCTCTGTATGTGCCCCCGCACCTGCCGCGCCCCGGTGACCCGGGGCACGCCAGCCAAGTGGCTGCTTTGGTGCTGGAGGCGCTGGCGATTTTGGGGGGTCGAACTTTGGTGCTGACCACCACCTTGAACGCCATGCGCAGCATTGGCGAGCAGTTGCAAGCGAGCTGCGAAGGCGGTGTGGAGGTGCTGGTGCAGGGCCAAAGTCCCAAGCGCCGCTTGATGGAGCGTTTTCGCGAGGGCGGCGGGCAGGGCGATGCACAGGGCCGAACCGGTTGTGTGCTGGTGGCCTCGGCCTCGTTTTGGGAGGGGTTTGATGTGCCCGGTGACGCGCTGCAGCTGGTGGTGATCGACAAGCTGCCTTTTCCCCCGCCGGGTGACCCGCTGTTTGAGGCACGCAGCCAGCGCATCACGCAGCAGGGCAAAAGCGCTTTTGCTGACCACGCCTTGCCCGAAGCGGCGGTGTCACTCAAACAAGGCGCAGGGCGCTTGATCCGCAGCGAAACCGATCGCGGGATTTTGGTGGTCTGTGACAACCGCTTGAGCACCATGTCCTATGGTCGCCGCCTGGTGCGGGGTTTGCCCGCCATGCGCCGCCTGGAGGACCACGCGGCTTTTCTGGACGCGCTGCGTCAGCTCACCACAGACGCCAGCCACCCGAGCGCTTGACCTCTGCGCCATCGGTGAGCAAAAAGGCCGACTTCGGGAAGTTGCTTTGCAGCACGCGCTTGGCATCGTTGCTCAGCGCCGACATGCCCATGGCCTTGTAGGAGCTGACCAAAATCGCCAGTGCTTCCTCGAGAGCAGGCACACCTTGGTAATCGGCAATGGCTTGCTGAGCCCGGTTGATGGCGGCCACATGTGCACCACGGCTGGCGTAGTAGCGCGCCACATGCACCTCGTAGGCGGCCAGCGAGTTGACAATGTGCGTCATGCGCTGGCGAGCATCGACGGTGTATTTGGAGTCAGGAAAGCGGGTGGTCAGCTCGCGAAAGGACTCGTAAGAGTCTTTCGCGGCCTTTTGGTCGCGCTCAGACAGGTCTTGCCGCGTGATGAAAGCAAACAAACCCAGGTTGTCATTGAAGTTGACCAGGCCCTTGAGGTAGATGGCGTAGTCGATGGCTGGGCTGGTGGGGTGCAAGCGGATGAACCGGTCCAGCGTGGCAATCGCCTGGATCTTGTCGCCGGTTTTGTACTGGGCAAAGGCCTTGTCGATTTGGGCTTGCTGTGCCAGTGCCGTGCCTGCAGCGCGGCCTTCGAGTTTTTCGTAGTAACCGATGGCTTTGTCCCAGGCCCCGGCGTTCACCTCATCGCGGGCTTCGCTGTAGATTTTTTCGGGGGTCCAGCCCACCGTTGGGTCCTTGGCTGTGTTGGCGCAGCCGCTCAGAAGGAGTCCCGTGGCCAAAACCAGGCCGACTGGAACCATCGATAATCTGAAGCTTTGCATCTGTGACACCTTGATTGTTAAACCCTTTGATTATATCGACCGACCCCGAAATGAATGACCCCAGCGAGCTCGCTGAAGATGTCGAGCCCGCGCTCGAAGCGTCACAAGAAGAGGTGCGCACGGCAGCCGTCCCTGTGACTCTGCACGGCCAGCGCCTGGACCGGGTCTTGGCTCAGCTGGTGCCCGAATTTTCACGCAGTTATTTGCAGCAACTGATCGAGCAAGGCGAGGCGCTGATCGATGGCCGTGTGACCACCAAGGTGTCGGCCAAGGTGCGGCTGGGGCACCAACTGCAAATCACCTTGCGGGCCACGCCGCAGTCGCAAGCCTTTGTGCCAGAGGCCATGCCCATCGATGTGGTGTACGAGGACGCGCACCTGCGCGTGATCCACAAACCGGCGGGTTTGGTGGTGCATCCGGCTCCTGGCAACTGGCGCGGCACACTGCTCAATGGCTTGCTGGCCCTGGACCCCAAAGCCTTTGAGGTGCCCCGCGCGGGCATCGTGCATCGGCTGGACAAGGACACCAGCGGCCTGATGGTCGTGGCCCGTACGCGCCAAGCCATGGACGCGCTGGTGGCCCAAATTGCGGCGCGGCAAGTGCACCGCCAGTACCTGGCTTTGGCACACAAAAACTGGACCGGCCCCTCACCCCGCACGCTGGAGGCCGCCATCGGCCGAGACCCGGCCAACCGCCTGCGCATGGCCGTGGTGGACCTGACCCACCAATCGGGCAAAACGGCGGCCACCACCTTCGACCTGCTGGATCAAGGCGAGCGCTGCTGCCTGGTGCAATGCACCTTGCACACCGGGCGCACGCACCAGATCCGGGTGCACATGGCGCACCTGGGGCACCCCTTGCTGGGCGACGCGGTGTACGGCGGCGCACCCCTGGGCGGCATGGTGCGCCAGGCCTTGCATGCCTGGCGGCTGGCCTTTGAGCACCCGATCACGGGTCAGAGCATCGACCTGACATCGGCTTTGCCCGAGGACATGGTGCAAGCCATGCAAAATTCGGGCCTCAGTTACAATCTGAGCCCTTGAAGCACCTTTGGGTGGGCTCTGCCCAAGCGCCTGATGCAATCCAGTCTCCGGACTACTGCCTTCATTTCGACACGCCGTGAGGCGTTTTGCCACCACGCCGTGAGGCGTTTTTTTCCGAAAGACCGACACCATGAATACGGCGCAAGCCAAGCGTGTCCTGGAAACGGCCCTGCTGACCGCGGGCCAGCCATTGTCCTTGCGCGACTTTCGCGTGCTGTTTGACGATGCGCTCGGGGCCGATACCCTGCGGTTGATGCTGCAAGACCTCGAACTTGAATGGGCGGGCAAAGGCCTGGAGTTGAGCCGTGTGGCCAGCGGCTGGCGTTTCCAAAGCCGCCCGGAGCTGCGTGTCTATCTGGACCGCCTGCACCCCGAAAAACCCCCCAAATACACCCGTGCTGTGCTGGAGACCCTGGCCATCATCGCCTACCGCCAGCCGGTCACCCGGGGCGACATGGAAGACATCCGAGGTGTGACCATTGGCTCGCAAATCATCAAACAGCTCGAAGACCGAGGGTGGGTCGAAGTCATTGGCCACCGCGAAACCGTGGGCCGTCCCAGCTTGTTTGCCACAACGCGCCAGTTTCTGGATGATCTGGGCCTGGCTTCGCTGGACCAGTTGCCCTTGCTTTCCCAAGTCGATACGCCCATGTCGGCCCTGGCCGGCATGCTGGACGAGTCGCCCGCGCAAGCGAGCCTGTCGCTCGAGGAGGCTTTGGCCGAGACGGCCGATCTGACAATGGCGGGCCAGCCCAGCGCAGCCGCTCCTGAGAACGATGCCGCCATCGCCCCACAGGATGAACTGGCCAGCGATCTGTCCAACACGTCTTCGAGTGACCCACTCGCTGAACCATCCCCCAACGCCAATCACCCCGATACGGCCCCTGCCAACCCTGGTCAAGGCCAAGAAAACACCCCCACATGAACGATTCGTCTTCCAACGCACAGGGCCAGCGCTCTGGCGTGTACGCCGCCCGCAAAACTGGCGCAGCCAAAGCGGCCCCCGCGCCTTACAAGCCGATTGACCTGGCCGATGTGGTCTCAGGCCAGTTCGATGACGAGGGTGCTGACGAAGAGGTGGCGCAAGACCTGGGCAAGCGCGTGCTCGCGCCCCAGACCGACTCGCCCAAATTGCACAAGGTGCTGGCCCAAGCGGGCATGGGCTCGCGCCTGGAGATGGAAAAACTCATCACCGAAGGCCGCATCGCCGTGAACAACGAGCCTGCCCACGTCGGTCAGCGCGTGCAATATGGCGACCAGATCAAGGTCGACGGCAAGCCGATCCGCATCCGCATCGACCCGCCGCCCGCCCGTGTGATCGCCTACCACAAGCCGGCAGGCGAGATTGTCAGCCACGACGACCCGCAAAACCGCCCCTCGGTGTTTCGCAAGCTGCCACGCCTGCAAAACGGCAAATGGCAGTCTGTGGGCCGCCTGGATCTGAACACAGAAGGCCTGCTGCTGTTCACCAGCTCGGGCGAGTTGGCCAACCAGCTCATGCACCCGCGTTTTGGCTTGGAGCGCGAATACGCCGTGCGTGTTCTGGGTGCCCTGAGCAAAGACGAAAAGCAAAAGCTGTTGGACGGCGTGATGCTCGACGACGGACCGGCCCAGTTCGGCTCGATCGAAGACGGTGGCGGCGAAGGCTCCAACTGCTGGTACCGCGTGACCATCTCCGAGGGCCGCAACCGCGAGGTGCGCCGCATGATGGAAGCAGTGGGCCACGCGGTGAGCCGCCTGATCCGCATCCGCTACGGCGCGATGGTGCTGCCACACGGCCTGCGCCGGGGCGCTTGGTTGGAGCTGGACGAGTCGGACATCCGCTCGCTGATGCGCGCTGCCGGCAGCAGCGAACGACCCCGTCCAGTGACCGAGCCCGCCACGCGCACCAATCGGAACGACCGCCGCCCGCGCACGGGCGGGCAGGGCAGGGCAGGCACCGCTGTGCCCCGCGCCAAACCGGCAGCCAAACCCAACCAGGCCCCCGGTGGCTCCGGGCTGCACGCCAAATCCGATGCACCCAAAAGTGAGGCCAAATACATTGGCGCTGAGAGTTTCAACCGCCTCAAAAACACCCCGGGTGGACCCGGTCGGGGTGGGCGCGGTGGGTCTGGCCGAAGCCGCTGAGGCCGCGCTTTGGGGCTCTCTTGGCTACGTCTGGACCGCTCTGTGTCAATGGCTACTTGACCCTGCTGGGCAGAGGCCTTTTGCCTGCCCCGCTCAGGTTAGAATAACGGGCTTTGCCGCAGGGCAAAAATGCTTTCTCATACTTTCGCAACAGGAAATCAAATGGCCATCGAACGCACCCTCTCCATCATCAAGCCCGACGCCGTCGCCAAGAACGTCATCGGCCAGATCTACGCCCGTTTTGAAGCCGCTGGCCTCAAAGTGGTTGCCGCCAAGATGGCCCATCTCTCGCGCGGCGAAGCCGAGCAGTTCTACGGCGTGCACAAAGAGCGTCCTTTCTTCAAGGATTTGGTGGATTTCATGATCTCCGGCCCTGTCATGATTCAGGCTCTGGAAGGCGAGAACGCCATCGCCAAAAACCGCGACCTGATGGGCGCGACCGATCCCAAGAAAGCCGCTGCAGGCACCATCCGTGCTGACTTCGCTGACAGCATCGACGCCAACGCCGTGCACGGCTCTGACGCCCCTGAAACCGCTGCCGCAGAAGTTGCTTTCTTCTTCCCCGGCATGAACGTCTACGCACGCTGATCGCGTCGCGGACCGCACGCGCCCCTGCGCCCCGACCCCATGACGACCAACCTTCTTGAATTCGATCTGGAAGGTTTGGCCGTTTTTTGCGAGGGTCTGGGTGAAAAGCGCTTTCGGGCCACCCAGTTGTTCCGCTGGATCCACCAGCGGGGCGCTGCGGATTTTGATCAAATGAGCGATCTGGCCAAGTCCTTGCGCCAAAAGCTCCAGTCTCAAGCGCACGTCACGGCATTGCCCGTGATCAGCCAACACATTTCTACCGACGGCACCATCAAATGGTTGTTTGACGTCGGCGATGGCAACGCCATTGAATCGGTGTTCATCCCCGAAGACGATCGGGGCACCTTGTGTATATCCTCCCAGGCCGGTTGCGCCGTGGGTTGCCGGTTTTGTTCAACGGGTCACCAAGGTTTTAGCCGTAACCTCACCACCGGTGAGATCCTTGCGCAGCTGTGGTTTGCAGAGCATTTTTTGCGCAAACACCTGAACACGCCAGACCGCGTCATCTCTAATGTGGTGATGATGGGCATGGGCGAGCCGCTGCAAAACTATTCGGCTTTGGTGCCCGCCTTGCGTGCCATGCTCGACGACCACGGTTATGGCCTGTCGCGCCGACGTGTCACGGTGTCCACCTCGGGCGTGGTGCCCATGATTGAGCGCTTGTCGGGCGATTGTCCGGTGGCTTTGGCCGTGTCCTTGCATGCGCCCTTTGATGCGCTGCGCGACAACCTGGTGCCGCTCAACCGCAAATACCCGCTCGACGAGCTCATGCACGCTTGCACTGGCTACCTGGCCCATGCGCCGCGTGACTTCATCACCTTCGAATACTGCATGCTCGACGGCGTGAACGACCAGCCCGAGCACGCCAGTGCCTTGATTGATCTGGTGCAAAAGCACGCCCGGCAAGGCCTGCGTTGCAAGTTCAACCTGATTCCATTCAATCCCTTTCCAGCCTCGGGTTTGCTGCGCTCATCTCAAGCCCGTGTCCAAGCTTTTGCCAAGCAACTGCAAGACGCAGGCTTGGTCACCACCGTGCGCAAAACCCGGGGCGACGACATCGATGCAGCCTGTGGCCAGTTGGCCGGTGACGTGAAAGACCGCACCCAGGTCCAGTCACGCATGGCCGAGCAGCGCACCATTGCTTTGGTGCCCCTGTCTGCTGTGACATTTTCGGAGCCCCGCCATGACACCAAGTCTCAAAACTGAGTCCGCCTCAGAATCCGGCCCTGCTCAGCCCCTAGCTGCGGTTGCGGCTGCGACAGCCGGGCAGTTGCTGCGACAGGCTCGCCAAAAGGCGGGCATGCATCTGGCGGTTTTGTCGGTGACATTGAAAGTGCCGGTGCGCCAACTGGAAGCTTTGGAGGCCGACGAGCTCGATCCAAGCAAAGGCCCCGTTTTTTACCGGGGTCTCGCCTCCAGCGTCTGCCGCCACCTGCAAACCGACGCTGCGCCGATTTTGGCCCTTCTGCCGCAAACAACCGTTCAATTGCAGCCTATTCGAAGCTCGATCGAGCCCGAGGAGTCTGAGGGCTCATTGGGCATCAGCCGCATTCCTTGGGGCCGCATGGTCTCTTCCAAAGTGTTCTGGGGTGCTGCCCTCATGCTGTTTTTGACGGGTGCATTCCTGTGGTTGCCCGGCCCGTCCCAGTGGGCCTGGTTGGACGATGTCAAATCCTTGATGGCCGATGAGGTGGTGTCTCAAGAGGTCAACGAGCCCATGGTGGTAACGCCCGTGCTCCAAATTGACGCAACATCCTCATCCAGCTCGGCCTCATCTGCAGCTTCTGCCCCTGTGACCCCGCTGGTTACCACGCCCGCTGCGGCGATGAACCCTCAAGTTGAGCCAGCGCCACCGGCCAAGCCCGTGTCCAGCGCTGCACCGGCAGCATCGATCCGTTCTGACGATTCACCTGAATGGGTGTTTTCTGCCACGGCCGACAGCTGGCTTGAAGTGCGCAACGCGCAAAAAGCGGTGGTCTGGAGTGGCGTGGTCAAGGCCGGTGAAAGCACCCGCATCAAAAGCCCCTTGCCGGTGAGTGTGGTGGTGGGCCGCGCACAGGTGGTCTCCGCCACGCTGCGCGGCCAGCCGTTTGACCTCAAGCCCCACACCCAGGTGACCGTGGCCCGTTTTGAAGTGAAGGAGTGAAACATGTCTGCTACTGACTTGCCCCTGAGCCCTGAGCCTATTGCCATTGCCCGTCCTGCTGTGCGTCGCAGCCGCCAGTCGCAAGTGGTCTGGGGCTCGCGCATCGTCACCGTGGGCGGTGGCGCCCCGGTGCGTGTGCAGTCCATGACCAACACCGACACGGTCGACGTGATCGGCACCGCCATCCAGGTCAAAGAGTTGGCGATTGCCGGCTCCGAAATGGTGCGCATCACCGTCAACACGCCCGAAGCCGCCGAGGCCGTGCCGCACATCCGCGACCAGCTCGACAAAATGGGCATCGACGTGCCGCTGATCGGTGACTTCCATTACAACGGCCACCGCTTGTTGACCGATTACCCGGCGTGTGCCGAGGCGCTGTCCAAATACCGCATCAACCCCGGCAACGTGGGCAAGGGCGACAAGCGCGATGTGCAGTTCGGTCAGATGATCGAAGCGGCCATGCGCTGGAACAAAGCCATCCGCATCGGCGTGAACTGGGGCAGCTTGGACCAAGAATTGTTGGCCGACCTGATGGACACCAACAGCCAGCGCGCCAACCCTTGGGAAGCGCGTCAGGTCATGTACGAAGCGCTGATCTCCTCGGCCATTTCGTCGGCCCAGCGTGCCGAGGCCATGGGCCTCAATGGGGACCAAATCGCCTTGTCGTGCAAAGTTTCAGGTGTGCAGGATTTGATTTCGGTCTATCGCGAGCTCGGCCGCCGGACCGACTACGCCTTGCACCTGGGCCTGACCGAAGCGGGCATGGGCACCAAGGGCACCGTGGCTTCAGCCACGGCCTTGTCCGTGCTGCTGCAAGAAGGCATCGGCGACACCATCCGTGTCTCGCTCACGCCCCAACCGGGCGAAGCCCGCACCCAAGAGGTGGTGATCGCGTCCGAGATTTTGCAGTCGCTGGGTTTGCGCATTTTTGTGCCCAGTGTCACCGCTTGCCCCGGCTGCGGCCGCACCACCAGCAGCACCTTCCAGGAGCTGGCCAAACAAATCGACGACTTTTTGCGCGCCCAAATGCCGGTGTGGCGCGTGCGCTACCCCGGTGTGGAAAACCTCAAGGTGGCGGTGATGGGCTGCATCGTGAACGGCCCCGGCGAGAGCAAGCATGCTGACATCGGCATCAGCCTGCCGGGCACCGGTGAAGCGCCCGCTGCGCCGGTCTTCATTGACGGCGAAAAGCGCCTGACTTTGCGCGGCGAAGGCATTGCGCAAGAGTTTCAGGTGCTGGTTGAAAACTACATTGAGAACCGTTTTGGTTCCGGATCTGCTGAGAAAAAATGAGCGAATCGGTGAAAGAAAACACGGCCAAGGCAGTCAAGGCCCAGAAGCTGGTGGGCGTCAAGGGCATGAATGACATCCTGCCGCCCGACTCGGCGCGTTGGGAGTGGTTGGAGGGGCAGGTGCGCAGCTTGATGGCACGCTACGCCTACCGCAATGTGCGCTTGCCCATCGTCGAGCCCACAGCACTGTTTGTTCGCGGCTTGGGCGAAGTGACCGACATCGTCGAAAAGGAGATGTACTCCTTTGAAGACCGCCTGAATGGTGAGCAACTCACCTTGCGCCCCGAAGGCACTGCAGGACTGGTGCGCTCTGTCGTCGAGCACAACCTGCTGTACGAAGGCGGCAAGCGCCTGTACTACATGGGCCCGATGTTCCGCCACGAGCGCCCACAACGAGGCCGCTACCGCCAGTTCCACCAGATCGGTGCCGAGGTGCTGGGTTTTGGCGGCGCCGAGGTTGATGCGGAGCTGATCTTGCTGGCCAATGACCTGTGGAAGGTGTTGGGCCTGAAAGACGTGCGCCTGGAACTGAACAGCTTAGGCCAACCCGCGGAGCGCCAAGCCCACCGCGCCGCCCTGATTGCCCACCTGGAGCAGCACAGCGATGTGCTGGACGAAGAAGCCAAGCGCCGGCTGAACAGCAACCCGCTGCGCATTTTGGACACCAAAAACCCGGCCATGCAAAGCGTGGTCGAGTCTGCTCCACGTCTGCTCGACTTTTTGGGCGAAGCATCGCTCGCCCACTTCAACGCGGTCAAAGCCATCTTGGATGCCAATGGCGTGGCCTACAGCATCAACCCGCGCTTGGTGCGGGGCATGGATTACTACAACCTCACGGTGTTCGAGTTCATCACCACCAGCTTGGGCTCGCAGGGCACCATCTGCGGTGGTGGCCGTTATGACTACCTGATTGAGCAAGTGGGCGGCAAGCCCGCGCCTGCCGTGGGCTGGGCCTTGGGAGTCGAGCGCGTGCTAGAACTCATCAAGGAGCAGGGCGAGGCCTTGCCTGATCTGGCTCCCGATGTGTACGCCATCATTCCAGAGACGGCCGTCTTGCCGGTGGCCATGCAGGTGCTGCAGAGCTTGCGCGCTTGTGGCGTGTCGGCACAGATGCATGCGGGCACCGGTGACGGCATGGGCAGCATGAAGTCCCAGTTCAAAAAAGCCGATGCTTCGGGTGCGCGTTTCGCCCTGGTTTTCGGAGCCGAAGAATTGGCCCAAGGCCTGGTGGCCGTCAAATCGCTGCGCGACGGTGCAGGTGCACAGCGCACCGAGGCGCTGAGCACGGTGGCCGCATGGGCCCACAGCCTACAATCCGCGCTTTGATGCGCTCAATTACTCTTAATTACCATGGCCAAAGCCCTCGACCTTGAAGAACAAGAACAACTCGACCAGATCAAACACTTCTGGAAGAAATATGGCAACCTGATCTCCTGGGTGCTGATCGTCGTTTTGGGCGGCTACGCGGCCTGGAACGGTTACCAATACTGGCAACGCAGCCAAGCGGCCAAGGCGGCCGTGTTGTTTGACGAGGTCGAGCGCGCGGTCAACGGCGGGGATGTGGCGCGGGTCGAGCGCAGCTTGGCCGACATGAAAGACAAGTTTGGCGGCACGCATTACGCACACCAGGCCGCATTGCTGGCGGCCAAGGCTTTGCAGGCCAAAGACAAGGCCGATGCGGCCCGTGCTGCGCTGAAATGGGTGGCCGAGGGCGCACCCGACCCCGCCATGAAAGACATTGCCCGTTTGCGTTTGGCGGGTCTGCTGCTCGATGCGGACCAAGCCGATGCCGCACTGGCCCAATTGAGCCAGCCTTTCACCCCGGCCATGTCTGGTTTGGCCGCTGACTTGCGTGGCGACGTCATGCAGGCCAAAGGCCAAAAAGCCGAAGCCGTCAGTGCCTACCAAAGCGCATGGCTGCAACTGGAAGAGAGCCCGGATTACCGCCGTTTGGTGCAAGCCAAGCTCAATGCCTTGGGTCTGGACCCGCAAGCGGCCAGCCCTGCAACAGCCACAGGAAACGCCAAGTGACCCTTTTGTTGACTCCTGCCTGGACCCGTTGGTTGGCTGTGGCCAGCTTGGGCGTGTTGTCGGCTTGCTCGAGCGCGCCTGAAAAACCTCAACCTGCAGCTTTGCCTGCGGTCAGCGGCACCTTCAAGCTGCAAAAAGCCTGGACCAATCAAATCGGTGAGGTCAGCACCCCGCTCATGGCCTCGGTGCACGGCCAGCAAGTGGCTGTGGCCTCCAGCCTGGGCCAGTTGGCGCTGATCGATGCAGCCAATGGCCGAGATGTCTGGCGTCTGAACTTGGGCGCGCCCATTCAGGCGGGCGTGGGTGGTGATGGCCAGCGCTTTGCCGTGGTCACGCGCAACAACGAACTGGTCACGGTCGAAGCGGGCCGTGTCCTGTGGCGTCAAGCGTTGCCCGCCTTGTCTTACACCCCACCTTTGGTGGCCGGTGCCCGCGTGTTTGTGTTGACAGGCGACCGCGCCGTGAGCGCTTTTGACGGGGCCACGGGCCAAAAACTGTGGACGCAGCAGCGCCCGGGGGACCCGCTCGTGCTGCGCCAAGCCGGTTTGCTGATGCCTGTGGGTGACCAGTTGCTGGTCGGCTGGGGCGGGCGACTGGTGTCCCTGAACCCTTTGACGGGCGCTGTGCGCTGGGAAACCCTGGTGGGCAGCACCCGAGGCACCAACGAAGTCGAGCGC
>JBIKQY010000281.1:0-4065 GCA_044349465.1 Limnohabitans sp.
TCTTCATGCCCACGCTGGAAAACTACCGGGCTGTGATTGCCGATGACAAATTGGATCGCTATTTGGCCAACAGCCTGTTCGTGGGCATCGTGTCGACGGCCATCACGCTGGTGTTGGGTTGCATGGCCGCCTATGGCCTGGCACGCTTCAGGTTTCCAGGGCGACACGCCGTCGCGTACACCACGCTGTTGCTGCGCACCGTGCCTTTGGCCGTGCTGGCCATTCCGGTGTTTTTGATCTGGAACGAATGGAACATGGTCAACAGCCTGTGGGGCATGATCTTGCTGTACGTGGCCGTCAACCTGCCCTTCACCATTTGGCTGCTTTACGGCTTTGTGCTGCAAGTGCCCATTGAGTTGGAAGAAGCCGCGGCCATCGACGGCTGCGGACCGTTCAAAATATTCACCAAGGTCTTGCTGCCCCTGATGGCCCCTGGTTTGGCAGCAGCGTCGATCTTCACCTTTCGGATTGCGTGGAACGAGTTCATCCTGGCCTTGGTGCTGTCCGACCGCTATACCCGCACCCTGCCGGTTGCCGCCAGTCTGTTCATCACCGATCTGGGGGTGGATTGGGGCAAGGTCATGGCCATGACCAGTTTGATCGCGATCCCACCTTTGCTTTTCACCTTCATCGCGGCGCGGCAGATCATCACGGGCTTGACGGCAGGTGCAGTCAAGGGTTGAGTAAAGAGGACCAACAAAGCCTCACCTTGTGCTGAAGGGGGCACATGTGGGCCTTTGCGCCCATTGATCCGGCCCGATGAAGTTTGGATGGCCCATGTGGGTGATGTTTTTTATTGTAGGAGCCCACCCCTGTGGGCGATTGGCTTGCCCTGGCGTTGCGCATGCAATCGCCCACAGGGGGTGGGCTCCCACAAAAAAGCCATCCTTTGAATTTTCTCTCAAGACTTCATCGGGCCGGATCAATAGTTACAAAACCCGAACAAACCCACACAAGCCAGGACGCATGTAACAAAGTTTCATAAATTCGCATACGATGGTTACATCGTCAGCTGCCCACCCGGCGTGCTGTCATTGAAACCTCCAACGAAAGTGAGACTCCCCATGACCACCCGTATCGGTATCAACGGATTTGGCCGCATTGGCCGCATGGTGCTGCGCGCAGCGGTGCAAAACTTCAACGACATCGAGATCGTCGGCATCAACGACCTGCTCGAGCCCGAATACCTGGCCTACATGCTGCAATACGACAGCGTGCACGGCCGCTTCAAGGGCACGGTGGCCGTGGACGGCAACACCCTGGTGGTCAACGGCCAGCGCATCCGCCTCACACAAGAGCGCGACCCGGCCAACCTCCAATGGAACGAAGTCGGCGCTGAGGTGGTGATCGAAGCCACCGGCCTGTTTCTGGACAAAGACAGCGCGGGCAAGCACCTGGCCGCAGGGGCTAAAAAAGTCGTCATGTCAGCGCCTTCGAAAGACGACACACCCATGTTTGTGTACGGCGTGAACCACGCGTCCTACGCCGGGCAAGCCATCGTCAGCAACGCCAGTTGCACCACCAACTGCCTGGCCCCCATCACCAAAGTGCTGCACGACAAGTGGGGCATCAAACGTGGCCTGATGACCACGGTGCATGCCGCCACCGCCACCCAAAAAACCGTGGACAGCCCCAGCAACAAGGACTGGCGCGGCGGTCGTGGCATTCTGGAAAACATCATTCCCAGCAGCACGGGCGCGGCCAAAGCGGTGGGCGTGGTGATCCCGGCCATCCAGGGCAAGCTCACCGGCATGGCGTTTCGCGTGCCCACGTCCGACGTGTCGGTGGTGGACCTGACGGCCGAGCTGGAAAGCCCGGCCACTTATGCCGAAATTTGTGCCGAGATGAAAGCGCAAAGCGAAGGCGCTTTGAAGGGCGTGCTGGGCTACACCACCGACAAAGTGGTGTCGACCGACTTCAGGGGCGAGGTGTGCACCAGCGTGTTTGACGCCGATGCGGGCATCGCGCTGGACAGCACCTTCATCAAGGTGGTGGCTTGGTATGACAACGAGTGGGGCTACTCGAACAAGTGCCTGGAAATGGCGCGGGTGGTGGGTCGCTGAGCTTGATGTATCCAGCCGGCTGTGGCGCGGCATACGCGACATCCGGCATGGCGGTTCAAGCCGGTTTTTCTTTGGACAACAAGTGGTCCAGCGCCGAAAACCCGGCAGCCCGCTCGATCACCTCGCCTGCGGCCAACATCCGGTCTTCGCGGAATTTGGTGCTGACGATCTGCACACCCACGGGCAAACCATTGACCAGCCCGGTCGGCACTCTGATGGCCCCAACCGTGATGGCATGCAGGCGGGCCCCTGCAAAGTCTGTGAATCTGCGCGCAGCATGGGCTTCATTCTCCGAGGGTGACGGCATTTTTTGTGAGATGGTTCGTCGGACACCTGGCTGAAAGATGCACCCCCGCCAACATGCAGCGCACCGAGCCACCCGCCAGCTCAATGGTCGGAATGTGCAGTGGCAACAGACGGGCGCTGCGCTCGATGGCTTCGATCTGCCAAGGCTGCAAAGCGGCCATGGCCCGAGTTGACAAGGCCACCACCCGACCTGTTGGGGTTTGCAGCTCCATGGCGTTGCCACAAAACTCGGCAATTTGGGAAGCGGTCAAGGCGATCACTTCGCGTCCTGTTTCGGCCAGGCGATCTTGCACTTGGGCGCGTCGTTTCACGTCCGGGATCAGGTCCAGCCCCACCAGCGCAAAATCGGTCCCGATGCACATCAGCACATTGGTGTGATAGATAGCCCGACCTTGCAGATCCACCGCATCAAAGGCCATGGGCTCGAAATTGAAATGGGTGGCAAACCGCTCCAGCACGATCGGGTGCGCCCGCTGCGACTGGCAGACATAGGCCACGCGGCTGATGTGATCCAGCACCATCGCCCCGGTCCCTTCCAGAAACAAGCCGTCGTGCTCCAGGCCGGAGTAATCAATGACGTCTTGCACCCGGTAATCGGCTTTGAGTGCATCGATCACGTCGTGACGCCGTTCGCGGCGGCGGTTGGGCGAATACATGGGGTACAGCGCAAGGTGTCCACCGGCATGGGTAGAAAACCAGTTGTTTGGAAAGACCGAATCCGGCGTTTTTTGTTGGCCATCGTCTTCAAAAAGGTGCACCCGGACACCCGCCTGCACCAAGCTTTGGGCCGTCTGCGTGACTTCTTCAAAAGCCTGCTTGGCCACCATGGACCGGTCTGCGGCCTCGCTGGATTTTTGAAACGCGTTGTCCGCTTGCGTCTCGGGGTTGGATTCAAAAGCATGTGGGCGAATCATGACCACTGCACTTGGGGCTTGAACGGCATATCTCATGGGGGTTTCTTTCAAGGTCATATTCAATTTCAGGCGGTCATGCAGTCGAGCGGTTCAGTCGCTGCAAGCTGTGCATCACCGAGCAAAGTGCCAAACAGGTTCTTGGGGTCGGCCATCTGTGGGATCAGCGCCAGGCGCTGGCCCAAACCCAATGTCAGCGCCGCTTCATGCATGAAGCGCAGAGCCGCAAAGTCTTCCAAGGCAAAACCCACCGAGTCAAACACCGTGATCTGGTCGTCGTGGTCGCGGCCGGTGCGGCTGCCACTGAGCACCTCCCACAACTCGGTCACGGCAAAGTCAGCGGGCATTTGCTGGATGTCGCCTTCGATGCGGGTTTGCGGTGTGAACTCGACAAACACCTTGGCCCTGTCCAACACGGCAGCGGCCAGTTCGGTCTTGCCGGGGCAGTCGCCGCCCACGGCATTGATGTGCATGCCGGGTGCCAACATGTCGGCCGTCACGATGGTGGCGCGGGCCTTGTCAGCGGTCACCGTGGTCACGATGTCAGCGCCCTGCACAGCCTCTGCGGTGCTGGCGCAGACCTGCAGCTTCAGGCCGCTGCCACTCAGGTTGGCCACCAGTTTGGCGGTGGCTTGTGGGTCGATGTCAAACAGACGCAGCGTGTCGATGCCCAGCAGGTGCTGAAAGGCCAGGGCCTGGAACTCGCTTTGCGCCCCGTTGCCGATCAGCGCCATCACGCGGCTGTTTGGGCGGGCCAGGGTTTGGGCGGCCAGCGCCGAGGTGGC
>JBIKQY010000283.1:0-4050 GCA_044349465.1 Limnohabitans sp.
GATCGCGGCCAGCATGGTTTCCCAAAGCGGCACCTCGTTGCCCATCATCAGCAAAATCCGGTCGCCCTTGCGCGCACCCAGGGCCACCAACCAGTTGGCCACTTGGTTGGAGCGCTGCGACAGCTCTGCATAGCTCAGGCGAAACTGCTCGCCCGAGGCCTCCACGATGTGCAAAGCCGGGGCGGGGTTGTCCCGCGCAATGCTGTCAAAGTAGTCCAGCCCCCAATTGAAATGCGTCAAAACAGGCCAGCGAAACGTCGCCACGGCGGCTTCGTAGTCGGTGCGGTGGGTCAGCAAAGCATCGCGGCTGGCCAAAAATTGTTCAAGTTCGCTCATGGGCTCCTCGGCGGGTGTTAGGGGCTAAGTCTTGCAGCCAAAACAGTTTAGCGCCTGCGCAGGCGGTGGTGCATGGGGCTTGTCTGGAGGCGGAATTCTGCTGGCGGCATCCCAGCGTCTGATAAGCTTTTCCGTAA
The DNA here is from genome assembly GCA_044349465.1 of Limnohabitans sp. GTDB lineage: Bacteria > Pseudomonadota > Gammaproteobacteria > Burkholderiales > Burkholderiaceae_C > Limnohabitans_A. Next base: position 474 of record JBIKQY010000283.1, read on the forward strand.
ATGCTTAATTTGATAACAAGAAGACATTTGGAGAATTTATGATTTTTGCACCTTCACAATGGGCCACGTCTGTGCTCCTGGTTGGCTGGCTCGCCATGCATTTGGGAGCTGGGGCCGAGACCTTTTCAACGCGACCGGATGGTCCGGATGCCGAGCGTTTGGGGATGAAACAAGGTTACCCGGTGTGCGCCCAACCTTTGACCCGACCCGAGTGTCGGGTGGGCGCCTGGTCGGCGAATGAAACAATTGGCGCCAGTTCGGTGGTGCGCCCGGGAGGCGATCCCATGCCGCTGCCGCGTTGGCAAGACGCGCCCGCCATTAACTACAGGTGGGGCTTGTTCAACAAGAGCCTGGACGACTTCATGGACGACACCAAAACCACCGGCCTGATGGTGATCAAGGATGGCCGCGTGGTGGTTGAACGTTACCAGTATGGTCGGCAACCCGACATGCAGTTTCGGTCTTTTTCCATGGCCAAAACATTCACGGCCATGCTGGTGGGCATCGCACACAGCAAAGGCCTGATTCGCTCACTGGATGACAAAGCGGCCGACTACTGGCCTGAAATTGCGCCCTCCGCTTATGGACAAACCACCATCCGCAACTTGCTGCGCATGTCGTCTGGCGTGCCTTTTCGGGAGCTTTACACCTGGACGCCCGACGACGACATCTGGCTTTGGGGCCGCGTCTTGTATTCGCCTGAAAACCGCATGCGGCCCGAAAAAATTGTGGAATACCTCAACACCAAGACCACCCGAGAAGCGGAGCAGGGTCGGCGTTTCAAATACGCCACCATCGAAACAGAAATTTTGGGCAGGGTTTTGAGTCGTGCCGCAGGCATGAGCATCACCCAGATGACCGAAGATTGGTTGTGGAAACCCATGGGCGCACAAGCCCAGGCGCGTTGGTTGCTGGCAGGCGCTGACCAAGGCGAGGGCACCGGCGGAAGCTTCAATGCCACGCTGCGCGACTACGCACGCTTTGGAGTGCTCCTGGCCAACGATGGCCTCAGGGACGGTGTGCAGATCATCCCCCGCGATTACCTGCTGGATGCCACCGATGCGGCACGCCAACCGACGGCATTTCGACCGCGTTATGCGACGCCGGGCATGGGCTACGGCTACCAAACCTGGATTGCACCTTTCAAAGAACGCACATTTGCTTTACAAGGCATCCATGGTCAACACATCATGGTGCAGCCCAAATCGGGCATTGTGATGGTGCAGACCTCGGTCAATGACCAGCCCAGCGGACGACAAGACCCACGGCCCTACCAAATGCGCGACGCTTTGTGGCTGGGGGTGCTCAAAAGTCTGGGTGGGGTCACGGACTGAAACACCGACCGCCGTTCAATTTGAAAATGGAGACACACCTTGCAAGCGAATGAAACCTTTGAAGCTCTGTTGCGGCTGCGTGAAGATCTGGCGCTGGCTTTGCGTGCTGCCGCCCAACAAGGACTGAGCGAGGGCGTGTGCAACCATTTCAGCGTGGCGGTACCTGGCAGGGACGATTGGTTTTTGCTGAATCCGCGTGGCCTGAATTGGAGTGAGGTGCGTGCGCCCGACATCGTGATGTGCAATGCGGCGGGTGAACAACTGGCGGGCCGTCACCCGGTGGAGCCTACGGCCATGTTCATCCATGCGGCGGTGCACCGCATTGCGCGCAAGTCGGTGGTGCTGCACACCCACATGCCGCACGCCACGGCGCTCACATTGACGGCGGCGCGGGCCCTGGACACCCGATTGTCCCAAACCGCCATGCGCTTTCATGGCCGCGTAGCGGTGGACGCGAACTACAACGGATTGGCCCTCGATATGACCGAGGGCGAGCGCATCGCGAATGCCATGCAGGGGGCAGATGTGGTGTTTCTGGGCAACCACGGGGTGATCGTGTGTGGTGAACGCGTGGACTACGCCTACGACGACCTGTACTACCTGGAGCGCGCCTGCCAAGCGCAGGTGCTGGCGGCTTCGACCGGCGTGACGCTGCAACCCGTGGACGCCGCGCTGGCCCAGCGTGTGGCGGAACAAACCAACGGCGAACGGCTTCAGTCGGAGCTGCTATTTGCCAGCCTGCGACGTATGTTGGGTTGAAGCTTGAGTCCTTGTTCACCAGGCACTCAAACCTGCCCTTTGGGCTTGCCGCTTGGCAGCGACAACGCCGAATCCCATCGGTCTAATCACAGTAACATTGAATATTTTGGGAATTTCAGGCGTGACCACCGATATGCATTCCAGCCCTGAGTCTTGCAAAGAAGCCGACGCCACATCGCCTGTGACCGGTTTGAAGTCAAGGGCTGGCAAGCGTGTGCTTTTGCTCGGGGCGACTGGCACGATCGGCATGGCCACGGCACGGGCGCTGCTTCGGCGTGGCCACGAGGTGGTTTGCCTGGTCAGGCCCCGCCAAGTCGGGGGCTCAAGCCAAGCCGACGCTCAACTGTCAGAACGTCTGCCTGGGGCCACACTGATCTGGGGGAATGCGACCGATGAGGATTTTTGGAAACAAGCGGATTGGGCGCACGCCCATTTTGATGCTGTGGTCTCTTGCATGGCCTCGCGCATGGGCTCACCCCAAGATGCTTGGCGGGTCGATCATCAGGCCCATGTGTGGGCGCTGCAAGCGGCGCAAGCTGCGGGTGTGAGGCACTTTGTGCAGCTGTCGGCCATCTGCGTACAAAAACCCTTGTTGGCGTTTCAGCATGCCAAGCTGGCCTTTGAAAAAGCCTTGATCGAATCGGGGTTGACGTATTCCATCGTGCGACCCACTGCTTTTTTCAAATCGCTCTCGGGCCAGCTCGATCGGGTCAAAAAAGGCAAGCCGTTTTTGATTTTTGGCGACGGGCAGTTGACCGCCTGCAAACCCATCAGCGACGACGATTTGGCCGATTTTCTGGTGGGTTGCCTTCATGATGTGTCGCGGCACAACCAGATCTTGCCCATCGGTGGGCCAGGGCCGGCCATCACGCCGCTGGCCCAAGGCGAGCAATTGTTTGCCTTGTTGGGCAAGCCGCCTCGTTTCAAGCGTGTGCCGCTGGGCGTGATGGACGCTATCGTGGGTGTATTGAGCGTGTTGGGCAAGCTCATTCCAGCGGCTGCGGACAAGGCCGAGTTGGCCCGCATTGGGCGGTATTACGCCAGCGAGTCCATGTTGGTGTGGGACGCTCAGGCACAGCGCTACGATGAGCAGGCCACCCCTTCACACGGTTCACAAACGCTGTTTGATGCCTATGCCCGTTGGGTCAAAGGCGAGGGCGCCCCTGAGCGTGGGGATCACGCCGTTTTTTAAGCGCCTTGGTGCAGAACTTCGTTTCGTTGAGTCCGTGTGTCGCCATGGCGGTTGCGGTGGTCGTGGTACCTCACTTGTTTCTGATTGGCCGGGGTGATGCGCTTTGCCGACTTTTGCGCAACGTGGGCAAGCCGACCCCTGTCGCATCGAACCCACCGTCAACCGCGATGGTTTGGCCGTTGATGTAACTGGCCTCGGTGCTGCACAGAAAAGCCACAGCGTTGGCGATTTCTTCGGTGCTGCCGTAGCGGTTCATGGGAATGGTGTCGTGGTAGTCCTTGATGATGGCTTT
>JBIKQY010000285.1:0-4038 GCA_044349465.1 Limnohabitans sp.
TGGTTTCCGCGAATCCAACAACGACCAACTGATCCCGATCCGTCAACTGGAGTTGTTCAAGGACCGTCGCAAGGTCGAAGGCGATGACAAATTGTCTGCTGCGGAAAAAACCAAACAGTTGGCCGACATTGACAAGCAACTGGCTGCTTTGAAGAAATAAGCATGTCCACCATGTCCACCGCCATACCCAGCTCAGATCTGGAAAAACTGCAACAACTGGCCTCGCACAAAAAGAGCCAGGGCCTGAGTTACTTGATTTGGCTGGTGGCAGCGGGCGTTCTGGCCTGGGCTTGGCAGGGGGCAGAAATCCGCCCCCTGGACTTGATCAGGGATGCGGCCAACATGCGCACGTTTGCCGCCGATTTCTTTCCGCCCGACTTCAAGGACTGGCGGATGTATTTGCGTGAAATGGTGATCACGCTGCACATTGCGCTGTGGGGCACGGTGCTGGCCATCGTGGCCGCCGTGCCCATGGGCTTGCTCTCGGCCGCCAATGTGGCACCGGCTTGGGTTTACCAACCCGTTCGGCGCTTGATGGATGCGTGCAGGGCCACCAATGAAATGGTGTTCGCCATGCTGTTCATTGTGGCCGTGGGCTTGGGACCTTTTGCCGGGGTTCTGGCCTTGTTTGTGCACACCACAGGCACATTGTCCAAGCTATTTTCCGAAGCGGTCGAAGCCATCGACCCGAGGCCGGTGGAAGGCATACGCGCCACGGGTGCCCACAAACTGGCCGAGATCGCTTACGGCGTCATACCGCAGGTGATGCCGCTTTGGCTGTCCTATTCGCTGTACCGTTTTGAGTCGAATGTGCGTTCGGCCTCGGTGGTGGGCATGGTGGGTGCTGGCGGCATCGGCGTGATTTTGTTTGAGGTGATCCGCAGCTTTGAGTACGCCCAGACCTGCGCAGTCTTGCTGATGCTGATCGTCACCGTCTCCCTCATTGACATGGTTTCATCATGGCTGCGACAGCGATTCATTTGACATGGTTCAACCCGGTTCAGCTCGAATGGGGCCCGAACCTGTTGCACACCCACACACCAGCACAACCGTTTTTTGTGTTGGCCGACCCGCATGCCGTTTCTTTGGTCATGGAGGCCGATTTGAAAAGGCACTGGGGTGCACTGTGTCTTGGCTGGATTTGGCAAAAGTCGGCCCAAAGCAGCATCTCGGCGGCGCTGCAGGTGTCCCAGCAACTTTGGCCTTTATGGGCCACGCAACCAGACGCCGCCTTGCTGGCCATTGGGGGGGGCACCACGCTCGATTTGGCCAAACTGGCCCGCTTTGAGCTGAATGACCTGGCGCTGGCCCCATCGGTATGGCGTGCCAACAAGTTGCCTGCCGACCACAAGCGCCACACCTTGTGGTGTGCCCCCACCACTTCGGGCACAGGCAGTGAGGTCACGCCCTGGGCCACCTTGTGGGACCTCGATGCCCAGCCAGCTGTCAAGCGCTCTTGGTCCTGCGCCAAGGGCTTTGCCGATCAGGCCTGGATTGACCCGAACTTGACGCTGACGTGTCCTGAAGGTTTGACCCGGGACACCGCGCTGGACACATTGGCGCACGCGCTGGAATCGATCTGGAACCACCATGCCAATGCGATCACACGCCCTTTGGCGGTGCGTTCGGCACGCATGGTTTTGCAGACACTGCCTGCATTGCTGAGCAAGCCGCAAGACAAGGTTTTGCGCGAACAGATGAGCCAAGCCTCCTTGTTGGCTGGTTTGGCGATGTCACAAACCCAAACGGCCTTGGCCCACGCTTTGTCGTATGACTTGACGCTGAAAGAAAACCTACCCCATGGCCACGCCTGCGCGGTGTGGTTGCCCATGGTGCTGGACATTGCAACGGCCATCAGCCCGCAGGTGCGAGGCGACCTGGCAGACATTTTTGATTGTCGCTGGCACCAAGCCCGCGAGCAGCTGTCGACCTGGCTGAAAAACCTGGGCATTGCACCGCGTGATCTGCGCAGCAGCCCAGACGGCCTTCATCAACTCCAGCAGGCTCTGGGCTCAGCCCGAGGCCGCAACTTTGTGGGAAGCACGGCATGAGCAACGATGTGATCATTGTCGGAAGTGGCATCGTCGGCCTGGCCTGCGCTTGGGCTGCTTTGCAACAAGGCAAAAGCGTGCGTGTGATCGACCGCGACCCATTTTGTGTGGGGGCCTCGATTCGCAACTTTGGCTTCATCACGGTGACCGGCCAAGGCCGGGGCGACACCTGGCGTCGCGCCCGCAGGTCACGCGATGTGTGGGCCGAACTGGCCCCGCAAGCGGGCATCGCCATTGAGCACCAGGGCTTGTATGTGCTGGCCCAAAGACAACAGGCCAAATTGGTTTTGCAGGAATTGTGCCGACAACCCGAGGGCCAAGATCTGCAATGGCTCGAAGGCCAAGCCCTGCAAGACCAGGCCCCACAATTTGTCATGCGCCATTTGCTGGGGGCCTTGTACAGCCCTCACGAGTTGCGCATCGAAGCGCGCAGCGCCATTGAAAAATTGCGTGTTTGGCTGGCCACTCAAGGGGTTGTGTTTCAGCTCGGGCAACACGTTCAAGAAATCATCTCTGGCGCCGTCTTCACCGGCGGCCAATGGCTGCCTGCCGAGCGCATTCTGGTCTGCCCTGGCCCGGACATGCGCAGCTTGTTTCCTGAGGCTTTCAGCGAAAACAACACCCAGCTGTGTCAGCTGCAAATGCTGCGGGTTCAGCCACCGCCCGGCTACCGGCTCGGGGCTGGGGTGATGAGCGATTTGAGTTTGGTGCGCTACCGGGGTTACAGCGAATTACCGGGTTCGCAATTGCTGCTCGATCAACTGCGCGTTGAAGCCCCCCGGGAATTGGCCCATGGCATTCACCTGATCGTGGTGCAAAGCCAAGATGGCTCGTTGGTGGTGGGCGACTCACACCATTACGGCCAGGCCATGCGGCCTTTTGCTTCGCGCGAAGTGGATGACCTGATCCTTTACGAAATGCAGCGCCTGCTGTGCTTGGGCCACTACCAAGTGACAGAGCGCTGGACCGGCATTTACCCCAGCGCCCAACAAGACAGCCTGGTGCGCGATGTGTTACCCGGTGTGCAATTGGTCAGCGTGACCAGTGGCACCGGCATGAGCACCTCTTTTGGCTTGGCTGAAGACATCATTCAAAACTGGAGCAAAACATGAATTCGCAACAAGAACACACCATCCGCGGCATCGTGCTCGACTGGGCGGGCACCATCGTCGACTTCGGCAGCCTGGCACCCATGGGCGCTTTCGTCGAGTTGTTCGCCCGCCACCAGGTTGAGATCTCCATCGCCGAGGCCCGCGTGCCCATGGGGTTGCCCAAGATTGACCACATTGCGGCCTTGGGAAACATGCCGACCATCGCAGCCCAGTGGCAAGCACTGAATGGTCGCCCCTTCAACAACGCGGATGCGCAACAACTGCTGTCAGAGTTTGAGCCCATGAGCGCCAAAGCGGCGCTGGACCGCAGCGACTTCATCCCCGGCTTCATGACGGCGTACCATGCCTTGCAAGCCCAAGGCTTGGCCTTTGCCACCACCACCGGTTACACCCGAAAAATCATGACGCCCTTGATTGAGATCGCCCAGGCACAGGGCTTCGCACCGGCCTTGGTGGTGTGCTGCGACGACGTGGCCCGCAGCCGCCCTGACCCTATGGGCATGCAGGCTTGTTTGCAGGCCATGGGTTTGCAAGGCAAGGCGTCTCAGGTCATCAAGGTCGACGACACCGCACCTGGCTTGGCCGAAGGCCTGGCCGCAGGCGCCTGGACGGTGGGTGTGGCCATCAGCGGCAACGCCTTGGGGTGGACGCATGAGCGATGGCTACAGGCCAGTGCGCAAGAACAGGCCCATGCCAATACCAGCGCCAGCGCCCTGCTGTTTGCGGCAGGAGCCCACGAGGTGATCGACAGTGTGGCCGATTTGCCGGACGCCATCGCCCGCATTGAGCGGCGCATGGCTTTGGGCGAAACCCCTTGAGACCACATGACCCCAAGGCTGTGTCCTGAACAAGCTTTTTGGTCCCGTCTGAGCGGG
>JBIKQY010000286.1:0-4027 GCA_044349465.1 Limnohabitans sp.
TGCAGCACGTCAAGATCAGCGACGCGGCCGATGTGGTCAAGCGCGTGCGCGCCGAAAAGCAAGCCGGGCGCAAAGACACCGAAGGCACGGTGGACCTGATCTGGATCAACGGCGAAAACTTTGCCGCCATGAAACGCGATGCTTTGTTGTCTGCGCCCTTTGCGCCAACCCTGCCCAACTTCCAGTGGGTGGACACCGTGGGCAAGCCCACCACGCTGGTGGATTTTTCGGTGCCCACCGACGGGCTGGAATCGCCCTGGGGCATGGCGCAGCTCACGTTTTTTGCAGATCGCCAGCGACTGCCCCAACTGCCGCAAAGCATGAATGATTTGCTGGCCCTGGCCCGCAGTCAACCCGGTCGCATCACCTATCCGCGCCCGCCCAACTTCCATGGCACCACCTTCGTCAAGCAGGCCCTGATCGAGCTCGCGCCCGATGTCAAAGCGCTGGCACAGCCCGTGACCGGCGCCGCACTGGAAGCGCAAGCTGCACCGCTGTGGCGCTTTCTGGATGCGTTGCACCCGCACCTGTGGCGCGGTGGCAAACAGTTCCCGCAAAACTCGGCCGCGCAGCGCCAGATGATGGCCGACGGCGAGTTGCTGCTGGCCCTCACGTTCAACCCCAACGAAGCCGCCAACGAAATCGCCGCCAAGCGCCTGAGCGCCACGGTGCAAAGCTGGCAATTTGCCAAGGGCACCATTGGCAACACGCACTTTGTGGCCATCCCCTACAACGCGCCCAGCAAAGCGGGTGCGCAAGTCGTGGCCAACTTTTTGCTCTCGCCCGCCGCGCAAGCGCGCAAGGCCGACATCGACGTGTGGGGCGACCCCACCGTGCTCGATGTGGCGCGCCTGCCTGCGGCCGAACGCGCCCGCTTTGCATCGGCCGTGCGCCCCGGGCAACTGACCCAAAGCGCCCCCGCGCTGACCGAGCCCCACGCCTCGTGGGTCGATGCGCTCGAAAAAGAATGGACACGCCGTTACGGTGTGTGACATGCCCAACTTGAAGGTGATGGGGCCTTTGCTGCTGGCACTGCTGGCGGCTGTGCCCATCGGCGCCGCGCTGTGGGCGGTGGGCGCGCAAATGCTCCATGCCGCCGCCTGGCAAGCCTTGTGGGCCGACCCGCAAATTGGGCGCGCCTGGGGCATGACGCTGTGGACCGGTTTGGCCTCGACCGCGTTGGCCTGGATCACGGTGGCGCATGTGCTGGCCAGCGGCTTTATCCGCCAACAACTGGGGCGCTGGCTGTCGCATCTGCCTGCCTTGCTGGCCACGCCGCACGCGGCCATGGCCATCGGCTTGGTGCTGTGGCTCTCGCCCAGCGGCTGGGCGCTGCGGCTGGTGTCGCCGGGCCTCACGGGGTTTGACGCACCGCCGCCCTGGTTCACCACGCAAGATCCGTGGGGCCTGGGGCTGATCCTGGCGCTGTGGCTCAAAGAGGTGCCGTTTTTGCTGTGGGTGGCCGCCACCCAAATGCAGCGCGAAGACCTGCGTCGCCGCTGGCAAGCCGAATACGCGCTGGCCCAAACCCTGGGCCGCACCCCCGCACAAGCCTTTGCACAAATCATCTGGCCGCAACTGGCCCCGCGCCTGCGCTGGCCGCTGCTGGCGGTGCTGGCCTATGGCCTCACGGTGGTCGACATGGCCCTCATCATCGGCCCCGCCACACCGCCCACTTTGGCGGTGCTGGCCTGGCAATGGCTGAGCGATGCCGACCTGCTCACGCAAGCGCAAGGCGTGGCGGCAGCGGGGTGGCTGACGGGCACGGTGTTGGTGGCGGGCGTGGTTACGGCCTGGCTTGTAGGAGCCGCGCCCTCGCGGCGAATGTTGGGCTATGGCCAGCGCCTGATGCTGGCTTGGGCAGCGTACTTGCCCAAGCCAGGTTTTGTGTGGGGGTGGCCGCCGGATGTCATTTGGACTCTGATCCTCACCACCTACGCCGCCGTCTGGTTCGCCCTGACCGTGGGCAGTGTCACGGGCGTGTGGCCTTTCCCCCAAGTGTGGCCCGAGCTGTGGACGCTTAACGCCTGGCAGCAAGTGGCCAGCAGCGCGCACACCGTGTGGACCACTTTGGGCTTGGGCGTGGCGTCGGCCAGCGTGTGTTTGTTGTGGTCGGTGGCTTGGCTGGAGCTGGCCCCGCGCCGCTGGCAGCAGGCCATGCAACCCTGGTTCTTGTTGCCGCTGGTCTTGCCTTCGGTGTTGTGGGTGGTGGGCTTGTACAGCCTGGCGCTGCACACCCGCCTCGAAGGCCAATGGCTGGGCCTGAGCTTGGCGCACGCCGTCATGGTCTTGCCCTATGTTCTGCTGGCGCTGGTGCCCGCCTACCAAGCGGTGGACCCGCGCCAAGCCGCGCTGGTGGCCAGCTTGGGCCATGGCCGTTGGGTGTATCTGTGGCGCGTGAAGTGGCCGCTGCTCCAACGTGCCATCGCCTCGGCTTGGGCCGTGGGCTTTGCGGTCAGCGTGGCGCAATACCTGCCCACGCTCTATGTGGGCGCGGGCCGCTTTGCCACCGTCACCACCGAAGCCGTCACCTTGGCCGCGGGCGCGCAGCGCTCGCTCATGAGCGCCTACGCCGCGCTGCAAATGCTCTTGCCCATAGCCGCCTTTGCGCTGGCCGCGTGGCTGGGCAGGCCCCGCCGATTTGAGAAGATCGCCCCCATGAAAGCCACACCATGACCGACACCCCACCAGATGGCCTTCATCACGGCATGAACAACGGCCTGCTCGTTCACATTGAGCGCTTGGGCAGCGCGCATCACGCGCTGGTGAGCGGCCTGCGCCTGCATGTGCCGCCCGGTGAAATCCTCACCCTCATGGGCCCCAGCGGCTGCGGCAAAAGCTCGGTGCTCGCGTCCATAGCGGGCACCCTGACCAGCGTGTCCGAAGGGTTGCAGCCACTGCAGTTGCAAGGCTCGGTGCAACTCAATGGCCGCGAACTTGCACCCCTGCCCACGCACCAACGCGGCGTGGGTTTGGTGTTTCAAGACGCCTTGCTCTTCCCGCACATGACGGTGGCCGAGAACCTGCTGTTCGCCGTTCCCGTTACGTTTGGAAGCGGCACTGCGCAGCGCCAAGCCCGCGTGCAACAAGCGCTGCAAGAAGCCGAGCTGAGCGGCATGGGCGAGCGCGACCCGTCCACGCTCTCGGGCGGGCAACGTGCGCGTGTGGCGCTCATGCGCGCCTTGTTGGCCGAGCCGCAAGCGCTGCTGCTCGACGAGCCGTTTTCCAAACTCGACGCCGCCTTGCGCGCCCAGCTGCGTCCGTGGGTGTTTGCGCATGTGCGCGAGCGGCGCATCCCGGTGGTGATGGTCACGCACGACGAACAAGACGTGGCTGACCCGCAGCGCGTGCTGCACTTGCGCGCCACTGAAGAAAGCCCCCACCATGTTTGACCGCCACGCCCAAACCCTCTTGCGCCCTGCGCTCCACTTCGCCGCACGCGGCTTGGTGCGCGCAGGCGTCAGCGCCGACGCGTTGACCTGGCTGGGCTTTGCCATCGGCATGGCCGCCGCCGTGGCCATTGCCCTGCAAGCGTGGTGGTGGGGCTTGGCGCTGCTGCTGGCCTCGCGCTTGCTCGACGGCCTGGACGGCAGCGTGGCCCGCCTGACCCAACCCACCGACGCGGGCGGGTTCCTGGACATCGCGCTCGACTTCGTGTTCTACGCCGCCATCCCCCTGGCCTTTGCAGTGGCCAACCCCGCCACCAACGCACTGCCCGCCGCCGCCTTGCTGGCCAGCTTCATCGGCACCGGCAGCAGCTTTTTGGCTTTCGCCGCACTGGCCGAAAAACGCGGCCTGACGGACACCGCCTTGCCGGGCAAAAGCTTTTACTTCCTTGGTGGTTTGACCGAAGCCACCGAGACCATCACCGTCTTTGCCGCCATGTGCATCTGGCCTGAATACTTTGCGGTGTTGGCTTATGGGTTTGCGGGCTTGTGTGCCGTCACCACGGGGATGCGGGTTTGGTGGGGGTATCGGCGGTTGGGGTGATTTGAGTATCAGTCAAACGGTAAAGCACATCGACATA
>JBIKQY010000287.1:0-4004 GCA_044349465.1 Limnohabitans sp.
GCGGCACATCCTGCACCGAGAACACCCTCTGGGCACGCCGCTGGGCTATGCGGGGGCTTTTTTGAGCAACGCCGTACACCGCCGTGCCTTGGGCGGCTGGCTGGAGCGGGTGGTGTTTTCAGGGCAGAGCGCGGACTTGCCTTTTGATGCGCAAGACTTCCTCACCCGGCAGGTGGCCTTGGCCGAGGGCAACTTCATGCCCGCATTGCAAGCGAGCTGCTCCATCCCGTTTGCCCTGAAAGCCGTGCACGACATCCCTGGCGCACCGGGGGGGGCGTATTGGGATGGCGGCATCACCGATTACCACTTGCACCTGAACTGGAAAGCACCATTGAAAGGTCCAGAGCGTGCCATCGTGCTGTACCCGCATTTCCAGAAAAGTGTGGTGCCAGGCTGGCTCGACAAAGCGCTCAAGTGGCGGCACGGCGCAACCCCTTTTCTGGACAGCACCATCGTCCTGGCCCCCAACCCCGAGTGGGTCAAAACCCTGCCGAACGGCAAATTGCCCGACCGCAAGGATTTCATGACCTACGACCGCGATCTGGCGGGGCGGGTGAAGGTGTGGAACACGGCGACCCGTGCCAGCCAGCAGTTGGCAGATGAGTTCAGCCACTGGTTACAAAACCCCAACGCTTCCATGGTTCAGACCTTGTAAGGATCACTCATGTCTCAAGCCTTTGTCGTGGGTCAGATGACCGTGAAACAACCTGAAAAATGGGCCCAATACCGATCGCAGGTTTTGGCCACCTTGCTACCTTTTGGCGGAGAACTCGTGTTTCGTGGAGAACAGGTTCAATCGTTTTCGGGCGTGAACCCGCACCCTGACATCGTGGTGATCCGTTTTCCTTCTTTGGGTGATGCGCAGGGTTGGCATGCGTCTGCCGCTTACAAAGCCCTGATTCCTTTGAGGCAAGAAGCGGCTGATGTGGTTTTGACCACTTATGCGGCATAACCCCGATGGCAAAGTGGATAATCGCCGCATGTTGACCGAACCCATTTTTCTCACCGCCGCCCTTTACAAATTCGTCGATCTGCCCGACTTCACCGACCTGCAAGCGCCTTTGCAAGCCTGTTGCGAGGCCAACGATGTGAAAGGCACACTGCTGCTGGCGCACGAAGGCATCAACGGCACCATTGCCGGTACCGAAGCCGGCGTTCGCGCCGTGCTGGTGCATCTGCGAGCCGATCCGCGTTTGGCCAGTCTGGTTCACAAAGAGTCCTGGAGCCCCAAGCCGCCGTTCACCCGCATGAAGGTCAAGCTCAAAAAAGAGATCGTCACCTTGCGCGTGCCCGAGCTGGACCCGAACAAAACCGTGGGCCAATACGTCAAACCCGCCGACTGGAATGCTTTGCTGGCCGACCCGGATGTGGTGCTGATTGACACGCGCAACGACTACGAGGTGGCCATTGGCACCTTCAAGGGTGCGATCAATCCGAACCTCAAGAACTTTGTGCAGCTGCCCGCCTGGCTGGACGCGCAGGAAAACCTGCAGGGTGAGGCCGCCAAAAAGACCAAAGTGGCCATGTTTTGCACCGGTGGCATCCGCTGCGAAAAGTCCACCGCCCTCATGAAAATGCGCGGCTTTGAAGAGGTGTATCACCTCGAAGGCGGCATCCTCAAGTACCTCGAAGAAATCCCGCCCGAGCAAAGCACATGGGAAGGCGACTGCTTTGTGTTTGATGAACGTGTGAGCGTGGGCCACGGCTTGGGGCTTGGCCACCACGAGCTGTGCCGCTCTTGCCGCTGGCCGTTGAGCGAGCAAGACAAACAGTCGCCGCACTATGTATTGGGCGTGAGTTGCGCCTATTGCCACGACCAGCGCACACCCGAACAAAAGGAAAAACTGGCCGAGCGACAGCGCCAGGTGGAGCTGGCCGAGGCGCGGGGCGAAATCCATGTGGGGGCCAAGATGCCCAGCCACGAAGCGCCCTGAGGCCTCGAATGAGCGACTTCATTCCCTTTGTGCAGGAGTTGCTGGAGGGGTGGGCCCCGGTATCAGCCCGCCGCATGTTTGGCGGCCATGGCCTTTACCACGAGGGCCTGATGTTTGCCATCGTGATGGACCAGCGGCTGTACCTCAAGGCCGATGAAGCCAACCGCCCGGAGTTTGAGGCCCTCGGCCTTGCGCCCTTCACTTACGCCATGAAGGGCAAAGAGGTGGCGCTGTCCTATTGGGCTGCGCCGGATGCGATTTTTGACGAGCCCAGCGAGGCCGTACTTTGGGCTCGGTCAGCCTGGGACGCTGCTTTGCGTGCACATTTGGCCAAGGCGCAGGCGAGATCAAGAGCCAAGGCCAAGTTGGCGGACAAAAAGACCTCTCGATCCAGCCGGGTGTGACTTCGCGAGGATCACAAACTCGTGAGCAGCAAGTTCCGGTATTCGTCGGCCGAGGCGATGCGTGGGTTGGTTTTGTGGCAGTGGTCGGCCAGTGCGCCGGTGATCACGGCATCAAACAGGCTTTCGGTCACACCCATCGCGCCCAGCCCGGTGGGCAGCCCTAAGCGGGCGCACATGTCCCGGATGGCGTCTGGGATGTCCGAGCCGCTTTGCAAGCCCATGGCTTGGGCCATGCGGTTCAGGCGGTTTTCTTTTTGCACCGACTCGGCCACAGCGTTGAACTTCACCACCGCTGGCAAGAACATGGCGTTCAAAGTGCCATGGTGCAGGCGCGGGTTCACGCCGCCCAGGCTGTGGCTGAGCGAGTGCACGCAGCCCAAGCCTTTTTGAAAAGCCATCGCGCCTTGCATGCTGGCGCTCATCATGTTCAGGCGCGCTTCACGGTCTTGGCCATTGACCGTGGCGCGCTCGATGTGCGCCCAACCCCGTGCCAGTCCGTCCAGTGCGATGCCATCCGCAGGCGGATTAAAAGGCGCGGCCATGAAGGTTTCCATGCAGTGCGCCACCGCGTCCATGCCGGTGGCAGCCGTGAGCATGGGCGGCAGGCCGAAGGTGAGTTCGGGGTCACAAATGGCCGCTTTGGGCACGATGAACCAGCTGTGAAAGCCCACTTTGCGGCCATCGTCCAGAATCAAAATTGCGCCTCGGGCCACTTCGCTGCCCGTGCCGCTGGTGGTGGGCACGGCGATGATCGGGGCCACGCGGTCGGTGATTTTGAGCGAGCCGCCTTCGATGGTTGCGTAAGTTTTGAGCGGACCTTCGTGACTGACCGCAATGGCCACGCCCTTGGCGCAGTCGATGGCCGAGCCGCCGCCCACAGCGATCAGGCCGTCGCAGCCGCTGGCCTTGTACATGGCTGCCGCCGCACGCACGGCCGACTCGGTCGGGTTGGAGGGTGTTTGGTCAAACACGGTGACGGGCAAGCCGGGCAGAGCGTCGAGGGCTTTTTGCAGCACGCCTGCGGCTTTGACGCCCGCATCGGTCACGATCAAGGGTTTGCGGATGCCCACCCGTTCGCACTCGGCTTGGAGCAGTTTGACAGCGCCAAAGTCGATCTGGATCTGGGTGACGTAATTGATGAAAGACATGCAAAAACTCCAATCTGTGGGGGCCCAACGCGGATCAAATGACAGACCCGCAGGGCAGGGCGTTGTACGATCAAGGCCCATTTTGATGCACGAATGGGATCGAAGCTTGTCACCGCTGTCACCCTTGTTGGCTGGATGAGGCCAGACCCCTCCTGCGCATTCAAAAATGTTCAAACAGTGCTGAATTCCAGCGGACCGTCTCCTTTCTTCATGAGCAGCCACCACACCAACCCCCGATCGCTGTTGAATGCCGCCACGCGCAGTCTGATCGAGCGCGTTGAACGCGCAGGTCGTCCCCCGATGGCCGCCATGTCGCCTGACCAAGCGCGTGCCTTTTACGACATTGGCGGGCCGATGCTCGACCTGCAGCCCGCGCCGCATGTGGACCGGGTACACAACTTCAGCATCCCGGCACGCGACGGCCACGCCATGCCCGCCCGTTTGTACGCGCCCCAAAGCGATGCAGCCTTGCCCGTGTTGCTTTACATCCACGGCGGTGGTTTTTCGGTGGGCAGCCT
>JBIKQY010000288.1:0-3988 GCA_044349465.1 Limnohabitans sp.
ATCGACTCGATGACCAGCACGGCATCGCCTTGTTGGACCTGCTGGCCTTCTTGCACATGCAGCGCAATCAGCTTGCCGTTGAAGGGTGCGCGCAGCGACTGCGCCGCTTGGGCGCTGGCACCTGTGCTGGGCGCGCTGTGGCTTTGGTCGGTGAGCCACAGCTCCACGCATTCGGGGCCTTGCAGTTGCACATGCCAGCGCTGGACCGTGCCCGTGCAGGCCACTGCGCGGGCTTGCCAGTGTTGGCCGTTCAGCGTGATGTGCAGAGCCTCGCCGCTGCGTTCTACGCGTGCCTGGTGCGTGGCATCTCCAGTTTCAATGCGCACTTGTCCCCGACCCAGCTCCTGCAATCTCAGCGACAAGGCCTCATTACCCAGGCCCATGCGCACGGGCCGCATGAACGGGCTGGGCATCGCGGCGGCGGGCGCTTGGTGTGCATACAGCACAGCCAGCACGGCCACGCTGCGAGCGTCGCCCTGGGCTTGCAGGCGCTCGCGCACAACATCGGCTTGCTCGGCCAAAAACGGGATCAAAGCCTCGCCTGCTGCAAACGTGGGGTGCTGCAAACAAGCGGCCAAAAACGCCCGGTTGGTCGGTAATCCCAGCACCGTGGTCTGGTTCAGGCCTGCGCACAGACGGTCGATGGCTTCGCGGCGTGTGGGCGCGTGTGCGACCAGCTTGCCCAGCATCGAATCGTAGTGCGGCGTGACCACCGCACCCACATGCAGCGCATGGTCAAAGCGCAAGCCTTCGGGCTCAGAAAAGGCCTGCACCGTGCCGGTTTGTGGCGTGAAGTGTTCATCTTCGGCACACAGGCGCACTTCGATCGCGTGGCCTAGCAGCTTCACATCGGCTTGCGTCAGGGGCAGCGGCTCGCCGCGTGCGATGCGCAGCTGCCACTCCACCAAATCGAGACCTGTGAGCATTTCGGTCACAGGGTGCTCCACCTGCAAGCGGGTGTTCATCTCCATCAAATAGAACGGCTTATCAGCCTGCGCTTCATCCAGCAAAAACTCCACCGTGCCCGCGCCCACATAGCCCGCCGACTGCGCGAGGGCAATGGCCGCTTGCCCGAGTTGCGCGCGGAGTGCAGCATCCACAGCCGGGCTGGGTGATTCTTCGATGATTTTTTGGTGGCGACGTTGCACCGAGCAATCGCGCTCACCCAGGTGGATGCAATGGCCGTGCGCGTCGGCCATGATCTGCACCTCGATGTGACGGGGGCGCAGCAAGGCCCGCTCCATCAACAAGTCACCGTTGCCAAACCCGGCCAGCGCTTCAGAGCGGGCGCTGTGCACGGCAGGCAGCAATTGCGCCATGTCGGTCACCAAGCGCATGCCGCGCCCGCCGCCCCCGGCCACGGCTTTCACCATCAGCGGCAAGCCCAGACGCTGCGCATGCGCGGTGAAGGTGGCGTCGCTCTGGTCCGCGCCAAAGTAGCCCGGCAGACAAGGCACGCCGTGTTTCAGGGCCAACGCTTTGGCGGCCGATTTGCTGCCCAGCGCCCGGATGGCCGCAGGCGGTGGTCCGACCCAGGTCAAGCCCGCGTCGATCACCGCTTGCGCAAACTCGGCGTTCTCGCTCAAAAAACCATAACCCGGGTGCACCGCATCGGCCCCTGTGGCCTGCGCGGCCGCCAGCAGTTTGTCGATGCACAAATACGATTCAGCGGACAGCGTGCCGCCCAAAGCAACCGCAGTGTTGGCTTCGTGCACATGCAAGGCATCGCGGTCGGCGTCGGAATAAACAGCGACCGTCTGGATGCCCATGTGGCGGGCCGTGCGGATCACGCGGCGGGCGATCTCGCCCCGGTTGGCGATCAGCAGGCGGGTGACGGTATTGGGCAAAGTGGATGTCATGCAGGGTCCTTGCCAGAAAGTGTCCAAGGCGCAGGCTGTTTGCGTGCAAACGCGGCCAGGCCTTGTGCGGCTTCGGTGCTGCGCAGGCCTTGGGCAAATGCTTGCGCCGCCGCATCGCGCAGGTCAGGCACCGGGCCGCGCAGCTGCCGCAGCAATTGTTTGGTGCTGGCCACCGCGCCGGGTGCGGCGCGCATCAAGCGCGTCAGTATTTTTTGCCATGCTGCATCGGTGTCCTGCTCGATCACCTCGTTCACCAAGCCCACTTGCAGCGCTTGCGCTGCGGTGTAGCTCAGGCCTTGCAGCAGGCACTGGCGCGCTGCGCTCTCGCCCAAGCGTTGCCACACAAAAGGCGCAATCTGCGCAGGCGGCAAGCCCAGTGTAACTTCAGGTGTGCCCAGCACCGATCGTGCTGTGGCCACCACATGGTCGGCGCAGCACACCAGGCCAAAGCCTCCGCCCATGGCCGCGCCATCTACCCGGCACACCAGCAACTGGGGCAGGGCGCTCAAGGCATGCAGCAGGTCACCAAAGCCACGGTTCATGGCCAGCAGCGGGTCGGTTTCACCCTCTTGCAAGGGCTGGCCAATCAGGCTGGCAAAGCCGCCCAAACTGCCACCCGCGCAAAACGCACCGCCCGCGCCGGTCAGCACCACGATGCGCAGATTAGGGTCTTGCGCCGCACGCCCACAGGCTTGCAGCAAGCCGTCCACCACCGCGTCGCTCAGGGCGTTGCGTGTGGACGGGTCGTTCATCGTCCAGGTCTCGACCGCGCCCTGGCGTTCGATCAACAAAGTGCTGCTCATTTTTGGGGCCGCTTGGCAATGCCCATCATCTTGGACAGGATGCCCAGCATGACCTCGTCGGCACCGCCGCCAATCGAGGCCAGACGCCCATCGCGGTACATGCGCGAGACCTTGTTTTCCCAAGTGAAACCCATGCCGCCCCAAAACTGCAGGCAGGTGTCGGGAACGGTGCGGTTCAAACGGCCTGCTTTGAGCTTGGCCATGGTGGCCCACTCGGTCACGTCTTCACCCGCGATGTAGTGTTCGCAAGCCTGGTAGGTCAGGGCGCGCAGGCACTCGATGTCTGCCTTGAGTTCAGCCAGTTTGAACTGCACCCACTGCTGGTCGGCCAGAGTCGATCCAAACAGCTTGCGCTCTTGCGCCCAGTCCACCGTCCACTGAACGCAGTTGGTCAGCGACTGCAGCGTACTGGCTGCGCACCACAGCCGCTCTTCCTGGAACTGCTGCATTTGGTAGATGAAGCCCTGGCCCTCGGCCCCGATGCGGTAGCGCTGCGGCACGCGCACTTCGTCGAAATAAATCAAACCGGTGTCGCTGCTGTTCATGCCGATCTTTTTGATCTTCTTGCCCACCTCGATGCCGGGCAACAGCTTGCCGTTTTCGCGCATGGGCACCATGACCAGGCTTTTGTTTTTATGGATCGGCCCTTCGCCGGTGTTGACCAGCATGCACATCCAGTCGGCCTGCAAGCTGTTGGTGATCCACATTTTCTGGCCGCTGATCACATAGTCGTCGCCATCCTTGCGCGCCACAGTTTTGATGCCCGCCACATCGCTGCCCGCACCCGGCTCGCTCACACCGATGCAGCCCACCATGTCGCCCGCAATCGCCGGGGCCAAAAACTGTGCACGTAACTCGTCGCTGCCAAAACGCGCCAGCGCAGGCGTGGCCATGTCGGTCTGCACACCAATCGCCATGGGAATGCCGCCGCAGTCGATGTGGCCCAGCGCCTCGGCCATGGCCATGCTGTACGAATAGTCCAGCCCCGCGCCGCCAAAGGCTTCGGGCTTGGTCAGGCCCAAGAGGCCCAAGTTGCCCATCTTTTTGAAGACCTCATGCGCCGGCAAAATCTCGGCCGCTTCCCACTCGTCCACATGGGGGTTGATCTCGGCTTCGATGAAACGCTTGAGCGTGTTCTGGATCTCGCGGTGTTCGTGGGTGTATTGCATGGTGTGTCTCCGTGGGGTTGATTTTTTTACATGCGGGCCACGCCAAAGCTGGTGGCGCGGGGTTGACGTGCTGCGCTCTCGGCACAGGTGTCCAGGCAAAAGCTCAGCACGCTGCGGGTGTCGCGCGGGTCGATCACGCCGTCATCCAGCACCAGGC
>JBIKQY010000036.1:0-13375 GCA_044349465.1 Limnohabitans sp.
AATCCAATGACGCGATCAGCTTGCCTTGCTGCAGCATCTCGGCATAAGACACGGCGGAGGCGAGTGTGGACATCTTGAAGATTTCAATGCCGCGGTTGGTCATGGCGGGGAGCATGCGCTTGAGCGCTTGTGGCAAAACAATACGGCGCATGGCCTGCGCTGTGGTCATCCCCAAGGCTCGAGCTCCTTCCCATTGACCCTTGTCAATGGACTGAATGCCCCCTCGATAGATTTCGGCGGAGAACGCGGCTGAGTTCAACGAGATGCCCAGCGAAGCCGCCATCAAAGGAGAGATCTCAAACGGTACGAGCATGGGCAGAGCAAAGTAAAACCAGAGGATCTGTACCAGAACCGGTGTATTTCGAAAGAACTCAACAAATGCACTGGCCGGTATGTACAAAGCCCGTCGCGTCGAGTACCTGGCCAAGCCAACAAATAGCCCCAGGCTCAAACCGCTGACTAAACAGATGAGAAAGATGCGAAGTGTGCCGATTGCGCCCACGAGCAAAGCGTCGCTGTTGGCAAATACGGAGGCAAAGTTCCAGGGGTAATCCATGGCGCGCCTCAATGAACGGTGGTCTCGCCACTGACGGCCAGGCGGCGTTCTAGTCTGTGGGCGAGTAGGCTGAAGCAGAAGATGAATACGAAGTAGATCAGCGCTGTGACCGTGAAGACCTCCAGGGGTCGGAACGTCTTCTGAGCCAATTCGTTGGCCTGGAACAGCAAGTCGGTATACGAGACTGTGGCCACCAACGTGGTGGTCTTCATCAGCTCGATCGCACGCTCCATGAAAGCCGGAATCATTCGCTTGACCGCCTGCGGCAGGATGATTCGGCGCATCGCCTGCGCATCGGACATGCCGATGGCGCGTGCCCCTTCCCATTGCCCACGTTCAATGGAGACGATGCCACCTCGAAACACCTCGGCAAAGAAGGCGGAAGACTGGATGGAGAACGTCAATGTAGCTGCCATATAGGGCGTCATCTCGACCTGGATAAGGATGGGCAGCGCGAAAAAGAACCAGAAGAGTTGGACCAGCGGCGGTGTGGTTCGAAAGAACTCGATCACAAAGCCTGCGGGCCAGGCGAGCATCCGCCGCGGCGAGAGCCGCAGCAGCGCCAGGGCCAGTCCCAGGGGGATCCCAAAGGCAAGGGCGCTTCCCGTGACCTTGAGTGTGTTGAGCAGCCCGCGCAGCAGCATGTCCGCGTTCATGAACACGGGCGAAAAGTCCCATTCGTACATGCAAGCCCCGGTTCAGACAGTGTGACGTGTTTGACTGAGACGCTGGTAGGCGTGGCGCCTCAGAGCATCTCTTTCATCACGGGAGGTGAAGCCTTCGGGTCTAGGCCAAAGCCCACGAGGAACTCTTCGTACCATTTCTGCGTTTGGCCACTCTTGTAGTGGGTCACGAGCGCGTCATCCACAAAAGCCAGGAAGTCCTTGTTGTCTTCACGGCGCACGGCCGCACTGGAAGGCTGAGACTGCGCCGGCGTGGGCACGACGATCTTGCCGCGTCCCAGGCGTTGGCGCGCTGCCAGCAAGGGTGGGTGAAACAGGCAGACCGCATCTGCACGACCCGCCTGGAAGGCGGCAATGGCTTCGGGGTTTCCTGGAAAACGTTGGATGTTGGCTTTACCCACGTTCTCGCTCAGGAATCGGTCCATGCTGCTTGCTTGTGGGACAGCAATGCGCACGCTGGCTTGGTTCAGATCTTCCCACTTGCTGACGTTCAGGTCGTCTCGAGCGAGCACTGCCAGGGAATAAAAGAGCAAGGGTGCCTTAGGGAAGTCCACCGCCTGGGCACGTTCTGGCGTCGCGTCCAGCATGTACATGATGTCGATCTTGTTGCTTTGCAGGGCGGCGATGGCGGTACCCCAGGTCACTTCAACCGCTTCGAATTTCACGCCCAGCGCGTTAGCCATTGACTTGCCCATGGAGACGCCCAGCCCACTGCTCCATTCGCCGGTGCGAGGGTCCTTGGAGTACCAGGGCGGCGCCTGCGTAACGCCCACGCGCAATACACGTCGTTGCTTGATCGCGGCGAGCGAGCTGCTGCCCTGGGCCAATGCGTGCGGTGCCAGCATCAGGCCCAGTCCGGTGGCGGCCAGGCCAGTGAGTGTGTGGCGGCGGTTCATCGTCATGTCAATGCTCCTTCAAGGGCGGGTTGCGTGGGGTAAGGGTGGGTTCAGCGTTTGTTGGGATTGGCGAAAGAAACTTTTCGGTCTGGGTCGCGCCGCGTTTCATGTGTTCAGCGATCTCGGCCAGCATGGCGGGCAGGTCTTCGCCCAGCGCGGACCGCATATAGCTGTCGTGAGAATCCCGTTTGGGCCCTCGCATGGCGTTGGCCCTGTGATGCGCGGCCCAGTAAAGCTGCAACCTGCCTCGCAGGCTTCTCCAGGTCTGTTGCAGCAACCTGTGCCCACTGGTCTCATAGATCAGCCCATGGAAGTCCAGCTCCGCCAGGATGCTGCCGTCGTCGTCTCCTGCATCAATGTGCTCAGTCAGCACATCGTTG
This sequence comes from Limnohabitans sp., assembly GCA_044349465.1. GTDB lineage: Bacteria > Pseudomonadota > Gammaproteobacteria > Burkholderiales > Burkholderiaceae_C > Limnohabitans_A. The sequence goes on from JBIKQY010000036.1 coordinate 2,516, forward strand.
CGTCGTTGAAGTTCATGGCGAAAGGCCGCGTTACGCTTGTCCCACGCTTGCTCGAATGCGAAGCGTTCAAGAGTGACACGCATGGAATAGATCTCACGGACGTCGTCCACCGACAGCGAGATGACGTGAGTGCCGGTGTAAGGAACGGTGACGAGCAACCCTTCTTCAATGAGTTGGCGCATGGCCTCGCGAAGTGGCCCGCGGCTCACATTGAACTGCGCTGCCAGCGTGGTCTCCACCAATGGCGTGCCTGGCGCTAATTGCCCACCAAGGATCGCCGAGCGCAAGCTTTCGGCGATGTGCTGTCGAAAGGTGTGCTTGGGCAAGCAGTTCGCCTGGAAAACGGCGACATTGGAGGGGGCAACTGTGGAGAGATGGGCGCTCATGGATGAATGCTGATGATCGATTGTCAACAATATACGCCTGAGGAGCGGCCTGTGCAATTCTTTTTTCAGGTGTCCGCCCATTACCCTGAGTGTGATGCCAGCTAACAAAGAAATCGATGCGGTTGACTTCAACGCACGAGTGATCCCCAGCGTGGCCTACACCGACCCCGCTCTAATTGAAGAACTCAATCGAATGGCCATCCATGCAGACTTGTCTTATGAACATGACTGGCAAATTCACCAACTCATTGTTTGGGACAATCGTTGCTTGATTCATAAAGCCACCCCTTACGACCCACACACCCAAAGTCGGGTGATTCGTCGTTGCACCGTTTTAGGTGAAGTTCCTGTTTAAAGCGCGAATACGCCAAAACAGCTGACTGCTGAGAGGCGACACCACAGACGAACACATCCCGGTGGGCGGGCATCAGTAACACAATGACGCCTTCGTCTGCGAGACATCAAATGTAGGCTGGGTGAACTTGAATGGCACCACTGCCATCGATGGGCCACCAGGCTCAGAAAATTCGACCACGCCCCTGAAACTTCAAGGGTCATGGCTCACATTTCCTTCATGATCCTTGCCACAAACTCGTTGTATTGCTGCTCATTGATCAGCTTTTTATCCAACAACTCCCTGGCCTGCTTCAGACGCTGCTCAGCATTGCTGGGCACCGCCGTGGTCGTTTGGGCTGGCGTGCCCGTCACTGGAGCAGGAGCAGGAGCAGGAGCAGGAGCAGGAGCAGGAGCAGGAGCAGGAGCAGGAGCAGGAGCAGGAGCAGGAGCAGGAGCAGGAGCAGGAGCTGGGGCTGGGGCTGGGGCTGGGGCTGGGGCCGAGGGCGAGGTAAGAGCCGGAGCCGGAGCCGGAGCCGGACCCGGACCCGCAGTTCGAACCGGAGCACCAGCCTGCTGGACCAAAAGCTCAGCGCCATTGACTACGGCCTTGTTCAACACCAGTTTGTAGGGTCCCGTCATCGCACTGTTGCCACGAATGAACAAATCCCCATCAATTCGGATGCAAATGGCCAAGCGTGTCGAATACTCGCATGTGCTCTCCAACTTATAAAACCCAGGCGACTCCCCCCTCAGCTTGATCACGAAAATCTGGCTGGTTGCACCACCAATTTGCGCCGTCTTCTCGGCCACAACTTCCACGTTGTGGTCACGGAACCAACGGTTGCTGCCATTGAAACCAAAGTGGCTGAAAGTTATCTTATTGCCTACTTTCAAGGGAAACAAGGCCGCAGCCTTGGCCTGGTCCCCCGGCAAAATACCTTCCCTCAACCCTTGAGAAAAACTGATCAACCCCAAAAACCGGCTCTGCTCATTGGACGTCGTCTCACCCACTTTGGTGCTGCGGATGTTGTAACGATCCGCCTCTACCGACAGCACCTCGTTGACAAACTCTCCGTTGGTGCTGGTCGTGAAAAATTTGGTGCCCACGGTTGGTGGCGTGAAGGCTGCGGCACAAGCCTGCCCCCCCAACAGCAAGAGCGACGCCCCCCAACAAAACGGCATAAAACGGATATTCATGGTGCGAACCCTTTCCAAAAAGGAGAAAATTGATATCAATGATTGTATTTTCAAGTATTGTTTTCTCATTGGTGCGGCTCTAAACCAATGAACCCATAAAGTCCAAGGAATGGGTAAGGCCAGCTCAAAGCCATGCCTCGCTACTTCTCGGCCCATCGCTGTGTCCAACGCATGTGTTATCTCCAGCGTCGCTAAACCAACCCCGAAGTGGCCTGAGTCGGCCTGACCAAAGACCAAGCCAAAGCGCAAGGCATCAAAGTCAAAAAGGGCTTGTTCCCTTGGTCGGCTTCTGGCCGCGCCATTGCCAACGGCCGCGACGAAGGCGTGACCAAACTGCTGTTTGACGACAGCCCCGAGGCCCACGGCCACGGCAAAATCCTGGGCGGCGGCATGGTCGGCACGCACGCGGGCGACATGATTGGCGAGATCGCGCTGGCCATCGAGATGGGTGTAGACGCGGTGAACATCGGTAAAACCATCCACCCCCACCCCAAGCTGGGCGAGAGCATCGGCATGGCGGTGGAGGTGGCGCACGGTAGCTGCACGGACCTGCCGCCTGGCAAGAAGTAAACAAGTCTCCACGCCTTAAAAGGCAAAAGCCCGAACTTTTTCAAGTTCGGGCTTTTTTCTACACCTTCTTGAGCCGTTTACAGCGTCGGGTAATCGGTGTAACCCTTGGCACCAGGGGTGTAGAAGGTGCTTGGGTCTGGCGCGTTCATGGCTGCCCCTGCTTTCACACGGGCGGGGAAGTCCGGGTTAGCCAAGAACCCGTTGCCAAAAGCCACAGCGTCAAGCTTGCCTTCGGTGATGGCGGCCTCGGCCTCGGCTGGGGTGTAGCCCATGTTGCCGATCAGTACGCCTTTGTAGTGGGCGCGGGCAAGGGGCATCACATCGGCTTTTTGCAGGCCAAAAAAGTCGGCCCGCATGATGTGCAAGTAGGCCAATTCAAAGCGGTTGAGTTGCTCGGCCAAGTAGCTTGTCAAGGCCAGCGGGTCGCTGTCTTTCATGTCGTTGTAGCTGTTCAGGGGCGAGAGGCGCAGGCCTACCCGGTCGCTACCGATGGCGGCACACACGGCGGTTAATACCTCAAAGAGGAGGCGTGCGCGGTGGGCCATGCTGCCGCCGTAGCCATCCGTACGTTGGTTGGCGCTGTCGCGCAAAAATTGGTCAATCAAGTAGCCGTTGGCACCGTGTACTTCCACGCCGTCAAAACCTGCAGCCATGGCGTTTTTGGCGGCTTGCGCAAATGCTTGCACGATGGGGGCAATTTCGCTTTCCAGCAAGGCGTGGGGCGTGGCTTGGGGCAGCTTGCCTTGAGCGGTGTGGGCATCGCCATTGAGCGCCAGGGGGCTGGACGAAACAATCGGCGCCCCACCATTGTTGGCTGGGTGTGCGGCGCGGCCAGCGTGCCAGATTTGCATGAAGATTTTGCCGCCCTTGGCGTGTACAGCAGCGGTGGTTTCTTTCCAGGCTTCGATTTGCGCGGCGTTGTAAATGCCAGGTTCGTTGACAAAGGCCGAGGTGTTCTCAGCAATCATGGTGCACTCAGTGATGACCAGGCCAGCGCTGGCGCGCTGCGCGTAGTACTCGGCCATGAGCGCGTTGGGCAGATGCCCCGCACTGGCACGCGCCCGTGTCAGCGGTGCCATGAGTAAGCGGTTGGAAAGGGAAGTGGAGCCTATTTGAAGAGGGCTAAAAAGCATGGTAATTTTTTAATCAATGTTGAAAACAGGCAGAGGGAATTGCTGCCGAGTAACTAATTGGTGGTCAATCAGCGGATTGCAAGGCCAGCGTGAGCGATTAGCTATCCGCCGAGACGAAGGCCTGACCAATGGCTGTTCGAGGACCGGCCTGAAGCGCATGGTGACAGCAAAAAAAGGGATAACCCTATGTTTATTCCTGACATTTCAGTCATTACTGAAAATTCAAAAGACGGGATTAAAATCGGGGCATGACCATCTCAGACCAAATCCCCTCCCTCAACCGCGAGTTCATCGCCCATTTCGGTGAAATGGGCAGCAAGTGGGGCATCAACCGCACGGTCGGCCAAATTTACGCGCTGCTCTATGTGTCGCCGCAGGCTTTGAATGCCGATGAGATTGCCGAAGCGCTGGCGTTCTCGCGCTCTAACGTGAGCATGGGCCTCAAAGAGTTGCAGGCCTGGCGGCTGGTGCGTTTGCGCCACCAAACGGGTGACCGGCGCGAATACTTTGAGGCACCGGCAGACGTTTGGGAAATCTTTCGGGTGCTGGCCGAGGAGCGCCGCCGCCGTGAAATTGAGCCCACGCTGTCCATGCTGCGAACCGCCTTGCTTGAGACACCCCATACCGACGCAGAGCGACATGCCCAGCAGCGCATGCGGGAAATGCACGACCTGATTGACCGCCTCATGACTTGGTTTGACGACGTGCAAAAGCTTGCACCCGAGACTGCCATGCAGCTCATGGGCATGGGCAGCACGGTGACCAAGGTGCTCGAATTCAAAGACCGCTTGACTGGTCGTTCACACAAAGCAGCGGGCCTGAGCCCAAAAAGTAACGCCTCGTGATTTCATAAGAAAGCCACCATGGACATCGACGCACTCATCCTCTCGCGCATTCAGTTTGCTGCGAACATCAGCTTCCACATCCTGTTCCCCACCATCACCATCGCGCTGTGCTGGTTCTTGCTGTTCTTTCGTTTGCGCTTTGCCCGCACCCGAGATGTGGCCTGGGAAGAGGCCTACTATTTTTGGACCAAGGTGTTCGCGCTCACCTTTGCGCTGGGCGTGGTTTCGGGCATTGTGATGAGCTTCCAGTTCGGGACCAATTGGCCGGGCTTCATGGAGCGCACGGGCAATATTTCTGGGCCGCTGCTGGGCTATGAGGTGCTGACGGCGTTTTTTCTGGAGGCCAGTTTCTTGGGCATCATGCTGTTTGGCCGCGGCAGGGTGAGCGAGCGGGTGCACCTGGTGGCCACTTTCTTGGTGGCGTTTGGCACCACCATGTCGGCCTTCTGGATTTTGAGCCTGAACTCTTGGATGCACACCCCGGCAGGTTTTGAAATCGTCAATGGCCAATTCATTCCCACCGATTGGTTAGCGGTGGTTTTTAACCCTTCGTTCCCCTACCGGTTTGCCCACAAGTTGCTCGCCTCGGCACTGACCGCGTCGTTCTTGATCGCTGGTCTGTGCGCTTGGCAACTGATCAAAGGCAGCGCCACGCGCGGCACCCACAAAGCCATGCGTGCGGCCGTTTTCACAGCCGCTTGCGTGATGCCACTGCAGTTCGTCGTGGGGGACATGCACGGCCTCAACACGCTGGAGCACCAACCGGCCAAGGTCGCCGCCATGGAAGGCATCTGGGAAACCGAACGCGGCGCACCGCTGACGCTGTTTGGCATTCCCGACCAAGAAGCACGCACCACCCACTTCGCGGTGAAGATCCCCAAAGTCGCGAGCCTGATCTTGACCCACGAGCTGGACGGCGAAGTCAAAGGCATCAATGAATTTGAAGGTGTGCACCCACCCGTGGCACCCGTGTTTTATGCCTTTCGCGTGATGGTGGGTGTGGGTTCGTTGATGCTGTTGGTGGCTGGCTTTACCGCTTGGCGCTTGTGGCGTCAGCGCAGGCAGCCAGAAGTGACACTGCCCAAGCCCCTGCTGTGGGTGCTCTCGGGCATGGCGTTCTCCGGCTGGGTCGCCACGCTGGCGGGCTGGTACGTGACGGAGATCGGTCGCCAGCCTTTTCTGGTGTACGGCTTGATGCGCACCAGCGAAGCTGCCACCACCTTGCCACCGCCCTACATTGCGCTCACCTTAACGGCTTACTTGGTGGTTTACGGCTTGCTGTTGGTCACTTATGTGGGCGTGTTGAAGTACATGGCCGAAAACCCCAAAGAACACAAACAGGAAGCGCCCACGGGTGCCTTGTTGGGCAAAGCCGGGGTGTGAAGTACAGCTCCCCGCTGCTTTGTATCTGAAAATGAATTTGAAAGGCGACCATGACTTGGGCTGAATTTCTGCCGCTGTTTTTCTTGGCTGTGATGGGGCTGTCCCTGCTGGCTTATGTGATTTTGGATGGTTACGACTTGGGCGTTGGCTTGCTGCTCTTGCAAGCGACTGATGCCGAGAAGGACACCATGATCGCCAGCATCGGCCCCTTTTGGGACGCCAACGAGACCTGGCTGGTGTTGGGCGTGGGCGTGTTGTTGGTCGCCTTTCCGATGGCCCATGGTCTGGTGCTGCAAGCGCTGTACCTGCCGGTGGCGGTGATGCTGATCGGGTTGATTTTGCGCGGTGTGGCGTTTGACTTCCGGGTGAAAGCACCGCTGAAGTACAAGCCGTTCTGGAACCGCGCGTTTTTCGCTGGCTCGTTCATGGCCAGTGCGTCACAGGGTTGGATGCTGGGCAGCTATATCACCGGTTTTGCCAATGGGCCGCTGGGCTGGGCGTTTAGCCTGGGCATCGCCATCACCTTGCCCGCCGCTTATGTGTTGCTGGGTTCGGGCTGGTTGATCATGAAAACCGAAGGCGATCTGCAGCAAAAAGCCGTGCGCTGGGCCAAGCGTGTGTTGTGGCCCATGGCGGCTGCCTTGTTGGCCATATCGGCCGCCACGCCGCTGGTGAAAGAGGGCGTGCTGGAGAAATGGTTTGGTGTGCCGCAGGTCTTTGCCCTGCTGCCGGTCCCCCTCATGTGCGCCCTGGCTTTCTTTGCCATGCGCTGGGTGCTCACGCGTGCGAACTTGGTGAGCGCGGGTTACGGCTGGCTGGTGTTCGCCAATACCGTGCTGATTTTTGTACTGGCCTTCTTCGGCTTGGCCTACAGCATTTTCCCGGACATTGTGATTGGCCGCATGACGGTGTGGGAAGCCGCGATCAGCACCGCATCGCTGAATGTGATTTTTGTCGGTGTGGCGATCACGCTGCCGGTGATCATCGCTTACACGGTGTTCATGTACCGCGTGTTTTGGGGCAAGGCGACTGCGCTCAAGTACGGCTGAACATGTTTGCGGACCCCGTGGCTGATCGCATTGTCAAAGCTGTCTTGAGCTGACTTGGATCAATATGGGCAGAGATGCAAGGCATAGGATGCTCTCACCCCCTGATGTTGATTACGAACACTGATCTCTTCGCGACTTGGGGCTCACATTGACCTAAAGGGCGCACCATGCAAGTCGGAAAAGAGAAACTTCTCTGGATGTACGAGAAGATGGTTCAGATTCGTTATTACGAAGAGACCATGGCCGCGGTCTACATGGAAGGCAAACTCCCACCCGCAATTCAAAAGGGGTTGGCTTTTGACATAGGTGCCGGCCCTGTACCCGGTGAGATGCATTTGGCTGCAGGTCAAGAGCCTGTTGCCGTGGGTATTTGTGCCCACTTGTCTGACGATGACACGGTGGTTGGCACCCATCGCCCACATCACTTCGCGATAGCCAAGGGCGTGCCCCTCAATCCCATGACGGCTGAGATGTTTGGCAAAGTGACAGGCCTAGGAAAAGGCAAGGGCGGTCACATGCACTTGTTTGACAACGCCCACAAGTTCAGCTGCAGCGGCATCATCGGTGCCAGCATGCCCATTGCTTGTGGAGCAGCTTTGGCGGCTAAAAAACTAGGCAAAAACTGGGTGTCTATTGCTTTCTTTGGCGAAGGCGCAGCCAACCAAGGCTCATTTCATGAGTCGCTCAACCTAGCGGCCATTTGGAAATTGCCCGTGATCTTTGTCTGTGAAGACAACCAGTGGGCGATCTCAGTGCCCAAAACAAAGGCCACGTCCATCGAATGGATAGCAGACAGGGCAGCAGGGTACGGCATTCCTGGCATCCGCGTGCCTGAAAACGATGCGCTTCAAATCTTCGAAGCCGTCGCACCCGCCATCGCCAGAGCCAGACGAGGCGAAGGCCCCAGTTTGATTGAAATCAAAACGGATCGGTACTTTGGACACTTTCAAGGTGACCCCGAAACCTATCGTCCCAAAGATCAAGTTGCCAATTTGAGGATGAGTGATCCCATTCCCAAGCTGTCGCAAGTGCTGAAAGACAAAGGCTTTTTAACGGCGGACCAAGAGTCAAGCATTGTTCAGAACATGCACCAGCAAGTTGCCGCTGCATTCGACTTTGCTCGCAAGAGTGAATATCCCAATGCCAAAGATGCATTGCAAGATGTTTTTGTCAATGGTCACTTGAACGGCAGGGCTTTGGTATGAAAACGAATCGCACATTGACCATGGCGCAAGCCATTTCTGAAGGCATCGCGCAAGAAATGACGCGAGATTCAAATGTCTTTGTCATGGGAGAAGACGTGGGGTCTTATGGCGGCATCTTTGGGGCCACAGGCGGCTTGCTAGACAAGTTTGGCAAAGACCGCATCATGGACACGCCCATTTCTGAAACAGCCTTCATTGGGGCAGCAACAGGGGCCGCCGCCGCCGGCCTGCGTCCTATTGTGGAGTTGATGTTTGTGGACTTTTTTGGTGTTTGCATGGACCAGATCTACAACCACTTGGCAAAGAACACCTACATGTCTGGTGGGCATGTGAGCTTGCCCGTTGTGATCACCACTGCCATTGGCGGTGGTTATGGCGATGCAGCACAACACTCGCAATGTTTGTACGCTATTTTTGCGCACATGCCCGGCATCAAAGTGGTCGTGCCGTCCAATGCCTACGATGCCAAAGGCCTGATGGTTCAAGCCATTCGAGACAACAACCCAGTGATTTTCATGTACCACAAGGGCATCATGGGACTGCCGTGGATGGCCTTCTTTGAGGGCAGCAGCAATGCTGTGCCGGAAGATTTGTATGTTGTGCCATTTGGCAAAGCCAACATCGTGAAAGAAGGCTCAGACCTGACCATCGTGACCATCAGCCAGATGGTTCAAAAGGCCGTATTGGCTGCGAAAATTTTGGAAGAGCAGAGCATTCATGCCGAAGTGATTGATTTGCGTACCCTGGTGCCGATGGACACAGAGAGTGTTCTGAAGTCAGTTCGCAAAACAGGACGCTTGTTGATTGTGGATGAAGACTATCTGGGCTTTGGCTTGAGCGGTGAGATCTCTGCGGTCATTGCTGAAAACTTGGACAGTGTTTCACTGAAGGCGCCCATTAAGCGACTTGCAGTTCCCAATGTGCCTATACCTTTTAGCCGGCCATTAGAGCAATTTGTGATTCCCCAGGTCCCCAATATTGTTCTGGCTGCGCAAGAACTCATGGTCAAGCAAATTGCGTTAATGGAGTCGAAGTGATTGCGATCAAACTTGACGATGCGGCATGGGATGGCGCTCAGGACAATGCGCAGGCCTTGTTAGAAAAATGGCTTGTTGCAGAAAATGAACAAGTCAAAAAGGGCCAGGTTTTGGTCACCGTTGTGATGGTCAAAGCAACGATCGATATTGAAGCGCCAACCGACGGATATATCGAAAAAATATGGGTTCCCAACGGTGAAAGTTTCGCCCTGGGAACCACTTTGGCCACGTTTAAAAATCAAGACAGTTGAAGTTGAACGATCAAACCGCAATGTGCGAACGCCATCCACTGACATGAAATTGTCGGCCACCCATCAAAAGAGAATGCCATGAACAGACTGACTGGAAAGACCGCCATTGTGACCGGGGGAGCCCTGGGCATTGGTCGGGCCTGCGTGGAGCGGATGATTGAAGAAGGTGCACAAGTTGCGATCTTCGATGTGATGAATGCCGAAGGTGAAGCACTGGCCGGCGCTCTTTCTGCCAAGGGCCATTCGATTGCATTCTGGCGCGTCGACGTGACCGACGAGGCTGCGGTGAAATCAGCCATCGATGCCGTCGCAGCCCGATTTGGCGGCTTGCATGTGATGGTGAACAACGCTGGAATTTCGGGCAGTCCTAAGCCGTCCGATCAGGTGACCGAGGACGAATGGGACCGCGTGCAGGCAGTCAATGTCAAGGGGGTTTTGTTCGGCACCAAGCACGCGATCCCGCACCTGCGTGCGGCAGGTCGTGGGTCCATCATCAACCTCTCGTCCGTCGCTGGGCTGATCGGCATAGGCAATCTGGCGGCGTACCACGCATCCAAGGGGGCTGTGCGCTTGATGACCAAGAACGATGCAGTCACCTATGCGCCCGAACAGATCCGTGTCAATTCGATTCACCCCGGCTACATCTGGACGCCCATGGTTGAAAACCACCTGCGTTCCACCTCGCCTGACCTTGAAGCAGCCAAGGCGGCCGCAGGTTCAGTCCATCCCCTTGGCCACATGGGTGAACCTGACGACATTGCATGGGCGGCGGTCTGGCTGGCTTCAGACGAGGCCAAGTTCGTCACTGGAGCAGAAATTACGATCGATGGTGGCTATACGGCACGATGAGTGAATCGCGATCCTTTTTCTGTGTCCTGATAAAAATCAATCATGGGTACTCTGCAATCTTCAAATTTTTGGTTGAATCAATCTACATCAACTTCTAAACCTGTTGCGAGTTGTGTCTAAAACTCAATACTGACAGTGACCGAACCAAATGAATGACTAGGCCCTTGTTCATCAAATTCACGAGTTCTAAAAACGCGCATCAGTGCTAGCTTTACACCGTGAATAGCCCCGGGTTTTGAGGAGGCTCCACACTTTGAGAAGATGGAGCCATGAGCAAGAAAACAAACCGGTTTTCAACCGAGGTGCGCGAACGCGCTGTCCGCATGGTGCTCGAACACCGAGGCGAGTATCCCTCCCTGTGGGCCACCATCGAGTCGATTGCACCCAAGATCGGCTGCGTGCCGCAAACACTCAACGACTGGGTTCGACAGCACGAAGTGGATGAAGGCATGCGCGATGGCGTCAGCTCTGACGAGCGAGCCCGCATCAAAGACTTGGAGCGTGAAGTCAAAGAACTGCGCAAAGCCAATGAAATCCTCAAGCTGGCGAGTGCTTTTTTTGCCCAGGCGGAGCTCGACCGCCGACTCAAGTCCTGAGGGATTTTGTTGATCAAAACCGC
>JBIKQY010000311.1:0-3672 GCA_044349465.1 Limnohabitans sp.
TGCCGGGGGTGAAGGGCACGATCAGCTTGAGTGGTGTTGGGGTGGCCGCAGTTTGCGCCCAGGCCAAAGGGGCAGTCCCCAGACTCAAAAGGCTGGCGCCCAGCAAGGTGTTCAGTTGGCGGCGTGACGGGTTCATCGGGGGGTCTCCATGGGTCTTCGGTCAATCGTCCATTATTGGTGAGCCCAGTTGTGCTGTGCACCCATGGAATCCCTGCACTTGTCGTGTGCCGGACTGTGCCGTGTCAACGAAAGCGGTACTTGACCTGAAAGCTCACCGCGCCATAAAGCCGGTCTTTGAGGGGTGGCACCAGCGCCACATTCAAACCCCAGTGGCCGCTTTCTAAGGTGGCGGTTGGTATGAGCGCCGGAAACCAGCCGCCGTTGTAGGCATTCGGGTAGCCATTGAAGGCACCGGCCACCACGCCCAGCTTCACGCCAGACCATGTCCAAGGCTGGTAATAGACACCCACATAATTGGAGTCGGCGTTGTTGCTGTTGCGAAAACGCCCCGCAGTGGCCGCCCAGGTGTCGTCGATGCGGTATTCGAAGCCGATGCCGGGGTTGGCATTGCGCAGGCCTTTGTGGGTGTCAAAGTGCGCCGAGTAAAACCCGGCGTTGACCCACAGGCGGCTGGCATCGAATTCGGCATGGGCAGGCAAGCAAACGTGGGCCAAGCCAACAAACACAAAACAAGTCAGGTGTTTCATGGCCGGGCTCAAAGCGTTTTGAACACGTCGCCTGCCACCCGCACCGTCTCGGCGATGTCGGCTTCGGTGTGAGCGGCACTCACAAATCCGGCTTCGTACAATGCGGGAGCGATGTAGACACCGCCGTCCAGCAAGCCGTGGAACAGCTTGTTGAACTTGGGGCTGTCGCTGGTCATGACCTGGGCGTAGTTTTGCGCCAACTCGGGCAGCAAGAAGAAACCAAACATGCCGCCTTGGCAGTCTGCGCTGAAAGGCACGCCCGCATTGGCCGCTGCACCTTTGAGGCCATCGACCAGGCTTTGGGTGCGGGCGCTCAGCGCGTCAAAAAAGCCGGGTTTGGCGATCTCGCGCAGCGTGGTCAGGCCGCAGGCGGTGGCCACCGGGTTACCGCTCAGGGTGCCCGCTTGGTAGACCGGGCCGGTGGGGGCCAGTTGGCGCATGATCTCGCGCGGGCCACCAAAGGCGGCCAGCGGCATGCCGCCGCCAATCACCTTGCCCAGCACCGTCATGTCGGGCTTGAAGCCGGGAATGGCTTTGGCGTAAACGCTTTGGGCGCTGCCCAAGGCCACGCGGAAACCCGACATGACTTCGTCAAACACCAGCAGCGCACCGTGTTCGGTGCACAGCTCGCGGCAGCGCTTCATGAAAGGCACGCTGGCGCGAACAAAGTTCATGTTGCCCGCAATGGGTTCAATCATCACGCAGGCGAGTTCCTTGCCGTGCAAGGCAAAGGCTTCTTCCAGCGCGGCGATGTTGTTGTACTCCAGCACCAGCGTATCGCGCACCACTTCAGGCGGCACACCCGCGCTGGTGGGGTTGCCAAAGGTGGCTAGGCCCGAGCCTGCTTTGACCAGCAGCGCGTCGGCATGGCCGTGGTAGCAGCCTTCAAACTTGATGAACTTGGTGCGGCCGGTGGCGCCACGGGCCAGGCGCAGCGCGCTCATGCCCGCTTCGGTGCCCGAGCTGACCAGGCGCACCATTTCCATGGACGGCACATGCTTGAGGATTTCTTCGGCCAGCTCGATCTCGCGCTCGGTGGGTGCGCCGAACGAGAAACCGTCGAGCGCGGCTTTTTGCACCGCTTCGAGCACAGCGGGGTGGCCGTGGCCCAGGATCATGGGGCCCCAAGAGCCGATGTAATCGATGTATTTTTGGCCGTTGGCGTCCCAAAAATAGGCACCTTGGGCGCGCTGCACAAAGCGCGGCGTGCCGCCCACGGCGCGAAAGGCGCGCACGGGGGAGTTGACCCCACCGGGAATCACTTGGGCGGCGCGGTCAAACAGGGCTTGGTTGCGGTCGGTCATGTCGGGTCTCAGTGTTTGGTTTCGTTGAAAGGCACTTCAAAATAATCCCCCCCGGGGTGCATTTCAGGGCCATCGTCGTCGGTTTCTTCGCCTTCGGGCAGGGCCCAGAACAGGCGGTCCGGAATGACCTGGCCCATGCCGGGCCGAAAGCCTTCGTCCAGGCACCGGTCCAGATAATGCAGCGCTTCGCTGGTGGCTTCGGGCAGGTCCATACCGGTAGCCAGCAAGGCGGCCAAAGCGGCGGTGAGCGTGTCGCCCGCACCCGCAAACACCGCCTCGATGCGTTCAAACTTTTCGTGGGCCAGCACGGTCTCGGGCGAGGCCAGCACGTTGTCGATGTTTTGCTCGGGCAAGGGCAGGCCGGTCACCAGGGTGTAGGGAACGCCCAGCTCGGCCGCGGCTTTGGCGATGTCGCGGGGCCCGGGGTTGCGCTCGCCGCTCCAGTCGGGCAGCAGCCAACGGCGCAGCGTGCTGTGGTGGCCCACCAGCACACTGGTTTGGGGCAACAGCAATTCGCGAAAAGCGTCCAGGTAGGCGTCGATCTTGTCTTCTTCCCACCACGATAAATTGGGCATGTAGGCCACGACCGGCACGCCGTCGTAGTCGTCCGACAGCTCGGCAATCACCGCCAGGCTCTCGGGTGTGCCGACAAAGCCCACTTTGATGACCTGCACCGGCACATCTTCGGCCACGGCGCGGGCTTGGTCGTGCACGGCCTCGTCGTCAAGGGGGTAGAAATCGGTGATGCTGGAGGTGTCGCGCACATAGGTGCCGGTGCAAATCGGCATGCAGTGAGCTCCCACCGAAGCCATGGCCACCGCGTCGCAGCTCAAGCCGCCAGCGCCGCTGGGGTCATTCGCGTTGAAAGAAAGCACACAGGCCAAAGAGGCGGTTTCTTCTTCGGCCAGGACCTGCTCAATGTCGGGGGTTTTAGGGCTGGAGTCGGTCATTCAATCGTCGAATCTCAGGGGCTTCGGGTTCAGTTCGCGGGTTGCCTGTGGGCGGGCCGATACAATCAAAACATTCTATTCGACTCTCTGATTGCGACACTGTGATGGAACACAAAACCTGGATGTGCCTGATTTGCGGCTGGATCTACGACGAAGCCGCAGGTGACCCCGAGCACGGCATAGCCCCTGGCACCAAATGGGAAGACGTGCCCATGAACTGGACATGCCCCGAATGCGCGGCCCGCAAGGAAGACTTCGAGATGGTCGCTATCTGATCAGTCTGCGCTTTTCTTGACCACCGCATACCGGGCTAGCGTTTTTTCGCGGGCTTGGGCATGGTCAACGATGGGGGAAGGGTAAGTCTTGCCAATCACCACCCCCGCCGATTGCAATTCCATGGGTTTGGCCAGCCAAGGCGCGTGCAACGCGGCCGTTGGTAACTCCGCCAATTCGGGCACGTAGCGGCGGATGAACTTGCCCTCGGGGTCAAACTTTTCGCTTTGGCTGATCGGGTTGAAGATGCGAAAGTAGGGTTGAGCATCGCAGCCGCTGGAGCTGGCCCACTGCCAACCGCCGTTGTTGGCCGACAGGTCGAAGTCGTTCAGGTGGGTGGCAAAGTACTTTTCGCCCCAGCGCCAGTCGATGCCCAAATCCTTGACCAAAAAGCTCGCCACCACCATGCGCAGGCGGTTGTGCATGTAGCCCGTCTGG
>JBIKQY010000289.1:0-3978 GCA_044349465.1 Limnohabitans sp.
TGGCCAGCGAGGCCGCCCAAGAGGCCGCCAAACTGCAGGCGATCGAAGACGCCAGGTTGCAGGCCGAGCGCCAGGCCCAAGAGGCCAAGGCCGCCGAGCAGCGTGCGCTGCAAGACAAGATCGCCGCTTTGAAGGTGCAGATTGCCGAAGAAAAAGCACTCGCCGCGCAAGAGAAAAATTGGGTTTCCAGGCAGATCGACAAGATCAGGGGTGTGCCTGCACCCGAAGCCAAGCCCCAAGAGGCGTCCACACCCGCCAGCCCTGCAGCGGCGGCAGCACCGGCAGCAGCACCTGCAGCACCTGCAGCCGCCGTGCCTGCAGCGCCTGCAGCAGTGGCTCCTGCTGCTGCACCACCCGCCCAAGCGACACCCACCGTGCCGCTGCCAGCGCCGACGGCAGCGCCAGCCTCTGCGCCCGCGCCGGCTGCCAACCCGGCAGCCAGGTCCTTGCCACCCCTGCCGCCGACCTGAACAGCTGAGGGGTCTGTGCTGGTAACGCAAGCGACCAGCGAGGATGCGCATTGGCCCTAAGATGACCGGGTGATTCACCCCTTCAAAAAAGCAGCGGCATGAAACCGCGCAAGCCTTGGTCCCCTTTTCGCCAGTGGTCGCTAGCGCAGCACCGCAGCAGGCGGGCCTTTAACGCCTGGCCAGCGGCCGTGCGGGGCATGGTCTGGATGGTGCTGGGCGGTTTGCTGTTTTCTTTCCTCAACGCCATCGCCCGCGAGCTGACGCTGCACCTGGACGTTTACCAATCGCAGTTTTTGCGATATCTGTTTGGTTTGTTTGTCATCCTGCCCTGGGTCTGGCGTGACGGCTGGCGCGCTTACATGCCGGTGAACATGGCGGGCCAGTTTTGGCGGGGCGGTGTGCATACGCTGGGGCTGGTGTTGTGGTTCACCGCCTTGCCCAAAATTCCCTTGGCCGACATGACGGCCATTGGCTTCACCGGGCCGATTTTCATCATGATCGGCGCGGCCTGGTTTTTGGGCGAGCCCATGCGCAAAGACCGCTGGATCGCGGCCATCATCGGTTTTGCAGGCGTGCTGGTGGTGGTTTTGCCCAAGATGTCGGGTGAGGGCGGCTGGTTCAACCTGGTCATGCTCGCCTCATCGCCCGTGTTTGCCGCGTCCTTCCTTATCACCAAAGCCCTGACCCGCTACGAAAAAGCGGGCGTGATTGTGCTGTGGCAAGCCCTGACGGTCACGGTCTTGAGCTTGCCGATGGCGCTGCCCAACTGGCAAGCGCCCACCTTGATGCAGTGGATCGGCTTTGCCGCCACGGGCGTGTTGGGCACGCTGGCCCACTATTGCCTGACGCGGGCCTTCGCGCTGGCCGACATCTCGGCCACCCAGTCGCTGCGTTTTCTGGATCTGGTGTGGGCCTCGATTCTGGGCTGGCTGGTGTTTGGCGACGTGCCCAGCCAATGGACTTGGGCTGGGGCTCTTGTCATCCTGGGTGCCACCGTCTGGATTGCCCGCAGGGAAAGCCGGAGAAATCTCCCCTGAGTGTCCAAGGCGGGTATATTGCTCGGCTCAACAGGGAGTTCTGAGTGATCGACATCGAGCCATTGCGCTTTGCCTGGACCCGAGGCGGGCCTGACACATTGGTGCTGGGCCGCTTGCATGTGGACCGTGGCCAGACCGTTTTTTTGCATGGCCCCAGTGGCTGCGGCAAGAGCACTTTGCTGGGCTTGTTGTCGGGCGTTTTGTCGCCCAACCAGGGGCGTGTGTCTTTGCTCGGGCAAGACTGGGCCGCTTTGAAAGCTGGCCAGCGCGACGCCTTTCGGGCCGACCATGTGGGCGTGATGTTTCAGCAGTTCAACTTGCTGCCCTACCTGAGCGTGCTCGACAACGTGACCTTGCCGTGTCGCTTTTCCAAGTTGCGCCGTGAGCGCTGCCAGGCCGCTGGAGGCCCTGAGGTCACGGCCCAAAGCTGGTTGCAGCGCATGGGTTTGCCCGAGGCGCTGTGGAGCCGCCGCGCCGACGCCTTGTCGGTGGGCCAGCAGCAGCGCGTGGCCGCCGCCCGCGCCTTGATGGGTCAGCCCGAATTGATTTTGGCCGACGAGCCCACCTCGGCGCTCGACGCCGCCTTGCGCCAGGGCTTCATGGACTTGTTGCTGCAGGCCGCGCGCGACGCGGGCAGCACCTTGGTGTGTGTGAGCCACGACGAGCAGCAGGCGGTGCGCTTTGATGTGCAGTGGTCCTTGCCCGCATTGCAACAAGCGGGGGTGAGCGCATGAACAGCCTTTGGCGCATGGCCCGCAGCAGCGCCTGGAACCGGCGCAGCACGCTGGTGTGGGTGGTCGTGTCGCTGGCGCTGGCCACTGCCTTGCTGTGGACGCTGGAGCGTTTGCGCCACGACATCCGCCAGAGTTTTTCTCAGTCGGTCAGCGGGGTCGATCTGATTGTGGGTGCGCGCAGCAGCCCGGTGCAGCTGATGCTGTTTTCGGTGTTCCACATCGGCAGCGTGCCGCAAAGCATGAGCATGGACAGCGTGCACAAGCTGGCCGAGCACCGCTCGGTGTCCTGGGTGGTGCCCTTGAGCCTGGGTGACTCGCACCGGGGCTTTCCGGTGCTGGGCACCACGCCCGCGTTTTTTCAGCACTTTGCCTATGGCGACAAACAGCCGCTGGTCTTGCAGCAAGGCGCGGCGTTTGCCGACACGCTGGATGGTTTGTACGAGGCGGTGATCGGGGCCGAAGTGGCGCGCAAGTTGGGCTATGGCCTGGGCCAAAGCATCACGCTGGGCCACGGCATGCACGACCATGACCATGACCACAAAGGCGAGCCAGCCGACGGAAATACTGACGAACACGCCGACAAGCCCTTCAAGGTGGTCGGCATTCTGGCGCCCACGGGCACCCCGGTGGACCGTTCGGTGCAGGTGAGCCTCAAGGCCCTCGAAGCCATTCACTTGGGCTGGGTGGCCGGTACGCCCATGCCGGGTGGACAGATCCCGGCCGATCAGGCGCGCAAATTCAACCTGGAACCCGAAGAGGTCACCGCCGCTTTGGTGGGCCTGAAAAGCCGGGCGGCGGTGTTCAATGTGCAGCGCTTTGTGAACTTTTACGAAGACGAAGCGCTGATGGGCGTCATGCCCGGTGTGGCGCTGGGTGAGCTGTGGACCGTGCTCGGCCTGGGCGAAAACGCCTTGTTGGCAGTGTCAGCCCTGGTGGCTTTGGTGAGCGTGGTCTCTTTGGTGGCCGTGGTGCTGGCGGGCCTGAACGAGCGCCGCCGCGAACTGGCCGTGCTGCGCGCCGTGGGGGCTGCGCCGCGCCATGTGCTGGGCCTGCTCACGCTTGAAGGGGTGTGGGTCACTTGCGCCGGGGTCGTGTTGGGTGTGTTGCTGGCCCACGCGGGCATGGCGCTGGCCACGCCCTGGCTGCAGCAGTCGCTGGGCATTCGTTTGCAACTGGCCGCGCCCTTGCCTTCGCAGCTGACATTGGTGGGCGCGGTCTTGCTGGCCGGTTTGCTGGCCAGCCTCGGGCCTGCTTGGCGGGCCTACCGCTTGTCTTTGGCCGACGGTTTGTCGCCACGCGTTTGAGGTGTGTGATTTGTGTGCTGGCAGCCCAAGCGCTTGCTGCAAAATACAGATCCGGCCCGATGAAGTTTGAATGGCCCGTGTGGGTGCCGAGCATGCCGATAGGGTTGTCTTTGTAGGAGCCCACCCTGTGGGCGAAGGTTTTCGGGGCGTGTTCTACGCCCATCGCCCACAGGGGTGGGCTCCTACAAAAAAGCGATTCCTTGCATGTTGTTCAAAACTTCAAGGGACCGGATCAATAGGCTGATACGACAACGAGAATGGAAGTATGGGATGAAACAAGTTGCAAGGTGTTGGTCGGTGAGCGTGCTGCTGCCTGCGTTGTGGGTCTGGGGTGCGCAGGCGCAAAGCATTCGCGAGACCGTGCGCGAGACGGTGCCCCAGGTCCAGCCTGCCTTGTCGGCCGAAGCCCCATCGCCCGGTGCCAGCGTGTCGG
>JBIKQY010000290.1:0-3960 GCA_044349465.1 Limnohabitans sp.
AAAGGGGGCAAGCTCAAAGCCCTGGCCGTGACCAGCAGCCAGCGCTCTGCGGCCATGCCTGAACTGCCGACTGTGGAAGAAGCGGCCGGACTCAAAGGGTTTGAAGCCAGCAGCTGGTTTGGTTTGTTGGCCCCTGCCGGCACACCTGCCGACGTGGTCAGCCGTATTCAGCAAGAGGTTGCTAAGTCGTTGGCCACGCCTGCCATGAAAGAGCGCCTGGCCACCTTGGGTGCAATTCCCAGCGGCAACACGCCCGCGCAATTTGCCGAGCACATTGATCGCGAGCACAAGAAGTGGGCCGACGTCGTGAAGGCCTCGGGCGCCAAGGTGGACTGATGGCATGGTTTGACGGCTTTGAGCGCCAAACGCTCACCGTGGCAGGACTGCCGGTGTGCTTCAGACGCTCAGCCGATTGGGCCGCGCAAGCGCACCTGCCGGTGCTCGTGTTGCTGCACGGTTTTCCGCAAACCCATGTCATGTGGCACCGCGTCGCGCAAAACTTGCGCGGCCGTTACCGCCTGGTCATGCCCGACCTGCGGGGCTACGGCGATTCGTCGCACGTCTTGGGCGACGCCGAGCACGCGCACTACAGCAAACGCGCCATGGCGCAAGAAGTGGTGGGCCTGCTCGATGCCTTGGGTGTGGGCGACGTCTTTTTGTGCGGGCACGACCGAGGCGGCCGCGTGGCCCATCGGCTGGCGCTGGACCATGCTTCGCGGGTGCGCAAACTGTGTGTGATCGACATCGCGCCCACCTTCGACATGTACAGCGGTCTGTGGGGCAAAACACCCGAGGTGTCAGGTCCGGTGGCAGATCCGTACTTTGCGTTTGCGCAGGCTTATTACCACTGGTTCCACCTGACGCAACCCGCGCCACTGCCCGAGTTCATGATCGGTGGCAACCCGAAGGCCTATCTGCATGCCAAACTCGGCGGCTGGGGCAGCCAGGGTTTGGCCTACATTGAAGCCGAGGCCTTGGCAGAATATGAACGCGCCTTTTGCAACCCGGCGCTCAACGACAAGGGCTGGTCCGCCGCCATTCACAGCGCTGCCGAGGACTACCGCGCGAGCGCAGGCATCGACCTGCAGCACGACCATGAAGGCCGTGCGCGCGGCAACAAAATCGCTTGCGACACGCTGGTCTTGTGGGGCAGTCGGGGTGTCGTCAACCGCATGTTCAAACCCATCGAGCTGTGGCAGGCGCAATGCGCAGGACACGTCAGCGGCCAGGTCATGTCCTCAGGCCACTTCATCCCCGAAGAATTGCCCGAAGCCACCAGCGACGCGTTGGCCAAGTGGATGGTGTGAGGGCTGAGCCTTCGTAGGAGCGCACCCCGTGCGCGATGCAAGACGTGCCGCAAGCGGCCCGATCGCCCAAAGGGTTGGGCTCCTACAAGGGCGGGACAGGCTTTTGTGGGAGCTCACCCCGTGCGCGATCGGTGGTGATCTGCACCGGCCTCAAGCCCCGCAGCACTTCTTGTATTTCTTGCCGCTGCCGCACGAACACGCATCGTTGCGGCCCGGTGTGGCTTCCTTGATGACCTGCGCCACGCGGGGTCCGATGTTGCGCCAGATCTCGCGCAGGTCGTACACCGCCCACAGGGCTTCGCCGTAGGCGTTCAGGCGTTCTTCGCTCACGCTGGGTGGGCCATCTTCTGACAAGGCTGACAAGGTGGGCACCGCGTCATCGTCTTCGGTCAAGGCCACGATGGCCTCGAGTGACAAGTCGTACCACTTGGCGGCTTCCTTGTCCTTGGGTGTGGCCCATTCTTCGGGCCAGTTTTCCACAGCGAACATGAAGCCCAGCGCCCACACCTGCGCAAAAGACGGTATCTCGCTGTCTTCGATTTCTTCTCGTTCTTCTGGTGGCAGCGAAGCGATCGCGCCGCGCACGTCCATCACTTCGGGGGCGTAGGCTTTGTCGTCGTCCAGCGCTTCCACGGGGGTGTCCAGGGCCAGCTTGATTTCGTCAAAGCGGCGCTGCCACAAAGCCATGAACTGCTGGCGCTGGGCGTCGTCGGCAAAGCTGCCGCCATCCTCCCCCTCATCCACACCCAGCAGCATGGGCAGCCACTCGCTGTCGGGAATGGCGCGGCGGCAGCACACCAGCGCGGCCATGAAGCCCTCGCAAAACTCCCACTGCGGGGTTTCTTCAAACCGCTCGCGCAGGTCGTCCAAGATGTTGTCCAGGGTGTCAAAGTCTTCGGCTTCCAAGCCAGCGGTGGTGTTCATGGTGTGTTCCTGAGGTCAGGCGGGGATTGTAGGTCGGAGGCTTTAGCCCCGACATGGGGTCTGTGCAGAGCTGAGCAACGTCGGGGCTGAAGCCGCCGACCTACAGGGTCATGGGGTTCAACGCCACGCCGCAGCGCTCCAGGCGTTTTTTCATGCACAGCACTTGAGCGTCTTTGCTGTGCAGGGCGGCGTTGTGGGCGACGGCCAGGTCGATGAACTTTTGGTCGTCGGCGTCTTTGCAGGCGTAGGGCGCTTTGGGCGCGTCGGGTTGCAGCTGCGCATAGCGGTCGAAGTGCGCCAGCACGGTATCGGCGGGCAGGGCGCGGGCGGTCAAGCGCTTGACGATTTGCGGGTAGGCCAGCACGCGGGCCAGCTCTTCACGCATGGCGGCGGTGGCGATCCACCCGCTGGTGCCCGTCTCGACACTGTTACGCAGGGCCGCTGCCTTGGGTTCGTCAAACACCCACAGGTCGAGCACGATATTGGTGTCCAGCACGCGCCGCACTGGGGCTTGCGCATCTGCGGCAGCGTTCATGGCGCTGGCGTTTCGTCAGCCCCCGGAGTGTCGGCGTTGGGGGCTGCATGGCGCTTCAAGCTGCCTTTGATCATGTCAAAGCGGAACAAACGGCATTCGATGGGGCCGTTCCACATGGGCACGCGGCGCGATTCTTTCAGGCGCATTTTGCTGGGCAGCTTCAGGTCGGGCGTGAGCATCCAGGCGCTCCAGCCGCTGTAGTTTTTCTTCCAGTGGCTGGCCAGTTGCGCAAAGAAGTCGCCGCCGTCGTCGGTTTGCGCAGTTTCGCGGTGGTGGCTTTGGTCGGCTGCACGGGAGCTGGCCAGTGCGCCAGGTTGGAAGCTGTCACGTCCCCGCCCCGCGACACCGGCCGCCGCAATTCGCTCGCCATAAGGCGGGTTGAGCAGCATCACGCCGGGTGTTTCGCTGGGCGGCATGCGTTGCAGGGCGTCGCCACCCCGGAACTCGATCACGCCCGACACGCCCGCGCGCTCGGCGTTGCGCTCCGAAAAGTCCACCATTCGGAAGGCCACATCGCTGCCAAAAATCGGCGCAGTGGGCTCGTGTTCCAGGTCGCGGGCTTCTTCGATCAGGCCTTGCCAAACGTGGTTTTGGAAGGGCAGCAATTTTTCAAAGCCAAAGCGCCGTTGTAAACCAGGCGCAATACCGCAGGCGATTTGCGCTGCTTCGATCGGGATGGTCCCGCTGCCGCAGCAGGGGTCGTACAGCGGGACTGTGGCGTCCCAGCCGCTGGCAGCGATCATGGCTGCGGCCAGGGTTTCCTTCAAAGGCGCGTCGCCCTTGTCGGTGCGCCAGCCGCGCTTGAACAAAGGTTCGCCCGAGGTGTCGATGTAGAGCGTGGCCGTTTCGGGCGTCAGGTGGGCGTAGATGCGCACGTCGGGCCAAGTGGTGTCCACGTTGGGGCGCTCGCCGCGTTTGGCGCGAAAGCGGTCGGCCACCGCGTCTTTGATCTTGAGGGCCGCAAAGTTCAGGCTGGTCAATGGGCTGTGCTGGGCCGTGATGTCGATCTTGAAGGTCTGCTTGGGGGTGAACCAGATTTCCCAGGCCACTTCGCTGGCGGCGTTGTACAGGTCGTTTTCGTTGCGGTAGTCGGTCACCGACAGCTGCACCAGCACGCGCTGCGTCAAGCGGCTGTGCAGGTTGATGCGCATGGCATCGCGCCACGAGGCGCGGGCCATCACACCACCGCGGCCC
>JBIKQY010000291.1:0-3947 GCA_044349465.1 Limnohabitans sp.
TCCTCTTGTAGGAGCCCACCCCGTGGGCGAAGGTTTGCAGGGCGTGTGCCACGCCCATCGCCCACAGGGGTGGGCTCCCACAAGAAACAGCCCATCGCCTACAGGGTGGGCTCCTACAAAAGACCATTTACCCATTCGATAGAAAGACCTCCATGACTTACCAAGCCCTGCAAATTGAAAAAGACGACGCCGGTTACCGCTGCACCCTGAAGACACTGGATGACAGCGCCTTGCCTGAAGGCGACGTGACGGTGCAGGTGGACTACTCCACCATCAATTACAAAGACGGCCTGGCCATCACCGGCAAAAGCCCGGTGGTGCGCAAGTTCCCGCTCACACCGGGCATCGACCTGTCGGGCACCGTGACAGACAGCCAGCACCCGCTGTTCAAAGCGGGTGACCAAGTGGTGCTGAATGGCTGGGGCGTAGGCGAGAGCCACAGCGGCGGTTTGGCGCAAAAAGCGCGCCTCAAGGGCGACTGGCTGGTGAAACTGCCTGCCGCATTCACGCCCCGCCAGGCCATGGCCATTGGCACCGCCGGTTACACCGCCATGCTGTGCGTGATGGCGCTGCAAAAGCACGGCGTCACACCCGCCAGCGGCGACATTCTGGTGACAGGCGCTGGCGGCGGCGTGGGCAGCGTGGCGATTGCGCTGTTGGCCAAACTGGGCTATCGCGTGGTGGCCAGCACCGGCCGCCTGCAAGAAGCCGACTACCTGCGCCAGCTGGGCGCGGCCGACGTGATGGACCGGGCCGAATTGAGTGCCCCCGGCAAACCGCTGGCCAAAGAGCGCTGGGCGGGCGTGGTCGACACCGTGGGCAGCCACACCCTGGCCAACGCCTGCGCCAGCACGAAATACGGCGGCGTGGTCACCGCCTGCGGCCTGGCACAAGGCATGGACTTTCCGTCCAGCGTGGCGCCCTTCATCTTGCGCGGCGTGACCTTGGCCGGCATCGACAGCGTGATGGCTCCGCGTGCATTGCGCGAAGCGGCCTGGGCCCGCCTGGCGCAAGACCTGGACGCCGCGCAGCTCGAGCGCATCACCCGCGAAGTGGGCCTGGCCGAGGCCATTGGCCTGGGCGGCGAGATTTTGGCGGGGCAGGTGCGTGGGCGGGTGGTGGTGAACGTCAACCGCTGAAAGGCTGGATGTCCGCCGACTCGACAACATGTCGCCACAGCGCTTCGCCCGAGCTGGCCCGGCGCTGTGCCTGTTGCACCCGGCTCAAGTCGATGACGTGCTGGGCGTTGACAGGGGTCTCGCCTGCTCCAGCAGCCAGCGCCGCGCCAGCCGGTCCCAAAAACGCGCGCCCAGGGACAGGTTGGCGTCGTTGAAATCGTAGGCGGGGTTGTGCAGTGCAATGCCGGGCTGATCGCCTGAGGCATTGCCAATCCAGCCATACGCGCCGGGCACCTCTTCAAGCATGAAGCCGAAATCTTCAGCCGTCATGGCCGGCAACACATCGGTGTGCGCATTCGCCTCGCCCACCATCTCGCGCATGACTTCGCCCATCAAAAGCGCCTCTTGGCGGTGGTTGACCGTGCTGGGGTAGCCGGTGGAATTGATGATGAGTTCGGCCGTGGCGCCATGGGCCTGCGCGATGTGGCCCGCTATCCGCTCGATGCCCTCGATCAGGAATTGCTGTGTGGCTTTGGTCAGCGTCCGACAAGTGCCCAGGATGCGGGCTTCGTCAGGGATGATGTTGGCCGAAGTCCCCGCCTCGATCTTGCCGATCGTCAGCACGGCCGAGTCCAGCGGGTCGGTTCCGCGCGACACCAGAGTCTGCAACTGCCCCACGATGGTGCAGGCTACATGGATCGGATCGATGGTGGTGTGGGGCATGGCGGCATGCCCGCCCTTGCCGCGCACCACCAACTCAAACATCATGCCCGACGCCATGATGGGCCCCACTCGCACCGCCATCTGGCCTTGCGGCAGGGATGGCCAGTTGTGCAAGGCAAAAACCGCCTGGCACGGGAACCGCTCGAACAGGCCCTCGTCCATCATGGCCTTCGCGCCCGCGCCACCTTCTTCGGCAGGCTGAAAAATCAGGTGCACCGTGCCGTCGAAGTTTCGATCGCTGGCCAGCAGCTGGGCCGCCCCCAGCAGCATGGCGGTGTGGCCGTCGTGCCCACAGGCATGCATGCGCCCAGCGTTCTGGCTGGCATGTTCAAAGCGGTTGACTTCCTGAAGCGGCAAGGCGTCCATGTCTGCACGCAAGCCCATCGCCGGTCCGGGATTGCTGGCACTTCGGCCCTGGCCGTGGATGCTGGCCACGAGGCCGGTTTGACCCAGGCCACGCACCGGGGTGATGCCCAAGGCTTCCAAGAAAGCGGCGATTTTGTCGGCCGTGCGGCTTTCCTGGTATTTGAGTTCGGGATGCCTGTGCAGATCGCGGCGAAAGGCGGTCAGCTGGTTGATGTGGAGTGCCGAGTCTTGATCGAGGTACATGGTCCATTCCAAAATCGTTCAGATCCGGGCGGGTCATGGTCCCACACGGCGTTGCGCTGAAGACGTGAAGGCCCGGAACGCCCGGGGCCAAAACCATGATACGGGCAAGGGTGCGCTTGTGTCCCTCTTGGCCTGTCACTTGCGGGCAAGCGAAGACCCACCTTTTGTACGCCACCGTCACCCAGGACAAGCCGCGTTGTCCTTCAGCCCAAGACGCTCAAGCCCCCAAATCCGGCGACTGGCTGCGCATGAGTGCCGCCAGCTCGGCCGCCCGGCCCAGGGGCAGGCGGGTGCGCGAAGCGCCAATCGACAGGGCCGCAATGGCCGCCTGACCGAGCTGCCAATGCAGGCCCACCGCCGCGATGCCCGCCGTACTGCGGTAAGCGTGGCCGCGCTGTCGGGTGAACTGCACCCAGCGCAGAAGCTGCGCCAGCGTGACGCCCTCCAACGCGTATTGCGCCGCATGCCGCACATGGTGCGCCAGCACGTCGGCATCGTCCAGCACCGCCAGCATGGCAATGCTGGCCACACCCAAGCCCAGCAGGCGTGTTTCACCCACGGTCTGGCGAAAGCTTGGCACAGCGTGTGCGCCCTGCTCCAGGTGCAGGCAGTGGCTGTAGTCGCCCAAGCGCAGCACCAAAAACACGTTGTCGCCGCTCAGGCGCGCCAGGGTTTTCATGGTGGGTTGGCACT
This sequence comes from Limnohabitans sp., assembly GCA_044349465.1. Classification (GTDB taxonomy): domain Bacteria; phylum Pseudomonadota; class Gammaproteobacteria; order Burkholderiales; family Burkholderiaceae_C; genus Limnohabitans_A. Next base: position 3,144 of record JBIKQY010000291.1, read on the forward strand.
GGCGGACCAGGGCCGCCTGCCCCAGGCTGGCCGCGCCCCAGGCGGTGGCCTGCACACCCATGCGGTACAGGCCGCTGCCCTCGTCACGCTCGACCAGGCCCGCGTGTTGCAGGCTGCCCAACATGCGCCAGGCGGTGGTGCGGTCCAGGCCGCTGGCTTGCACCAAGGCCTGCAAGCTGATGCCCTGATCGTGTTGGCAGGCCACGAGGTTGACCAGGCCCATGGCGCGCTCGATGCTCTGCGCACCTGGTCGCGGGGGCGTTACATGAAGACCCGATGAAGCTTGACCGGGCGACACGCTGTTGAGTCGGCGCGCTGAAGTTTGAATTTTTTGCACATTCACCCCTTATTGATCCGGTCCCTTGAAGTCTTGAGCAACATTCAAGGGATGGTTTTTTGCAGGCGCCCTCCCCCGTGGGCGATGGCTTGCCGGACGAATTTGAGGGCGTGTGCCACGCCCATCGCCCACGGGGGTGGGCTCCTACAAGAACAAAGCTTGAGGGCAGACCTCTAGGGAAAGCACCATGTGCACATTATGCACAGCCCCCTTCTGCGGGCTGGCCTCTGGCAGGCGGCTGCGGTGCAATGGGGCATGCCTTCATTTCAAACGACATGACACCTTTTCAGACCCAGATCCATCCGGCCTCTGAAGCCTTTGCGGCGCAGCGCCAAGGCATGCTGGCCTTGATCGACGCCTGGCATGCCCTGGAGCAGCGCGCCACAGACGCATCGGCCCAATCGGCCGCGCGTTTTGCCAAGCGCGGTGCCTTGCTGCCCCGCGAGCGGCTGGCGCAGTTGCTGGAC
>JBIKQY010000292.1:0-3937 GCA_044349465.1 Limnohabitans sp.
CAAACGCCCTCACCGCCTTCCCCGACAGTGCATGGGCTTTACAACCCGCCTTGCGACAGGTCACCTTGTTGGCCGGTATCCGGGCTGACAGAGCGACCTTCATCACCTTCCCAGCCGCCTGTTTCAGGGCGGCCAGTGGTTTGAGATGAAAGCTGGTTTTTGGCGTGCGCAAAAAACCGTCTGCTTACCGTTGCGGGGGCAGCGCAGGTTAGGTGGGCCGAGATGGCTTGTCCCTCCTGCTTCCCGTTGAACTGCGCGCCGTGAACAGGCATCGCGAGCACCAACAGCTTTGATTCTAGGCGCAAAGCTGTCGGCAAACCTACAAAATCGGTAGACCCGTTGCGTGACACCCTACAATGGAGGTCTTCCTTTTTCTTGTTTGCCATGGCCTATTCCGACACCATCGATCAAATCGCCGAGCGTGTGGATCACTTGCTGCTGCGCCACGAAGAGCTCCAACGCACCAATGCTTTGCTGACCCAGCAAGTGCAAGCGCTGAGTCTGGAGCGTGACCAACTCAAGTCGCGCCTGGCTGCTGCCAGAGCCCGGGTAGACGCCCTCATCGAGCGGCTACCCACATCGACAACCACCGCAGTACCCGCTTCGCCTGAGGCCTCCGCATGAGCAACAAGCAAATCGATGTCCAGATCATGGGGCAAAGCTACATTTTGGGTTGCCCCGAAGGCGGCGAAGAGCGCTTGCTGGGTGCGGTGCGCAAGGTGGACGAGGCCATGTGCAAAATCCGCGATGCGGGCAAGATCAAGGCGCGTGACCGCATTGCCGTGCTGGCCGCGCTGAACCTGGCCTTCGAACAAGCCGAGGCCCCTGCCGCCACGGACCAGGACAGCGCCAGCACCTCTGCTGCCGATGTCTCGCCCGACGCGCAAGCGCGGCTGGCGCAATTGCTGCAACGCCTGGACCGGGTCATCGAGCAAGACGGCCAGTTGTTGTGATGCTTCGGGCCGTTGAGCTGAGGCTTGTTGTGCCTGCATCGGCATCAGACACTGTTTAGCCCCTACAATGGCCTCGTCTGCAGTGCATGCCGGGCTTTATATTTCCTTGAACCAATGCTCTTAGAGCCCGGGCTTGGAACATTGGCTGGTGAGCGTGATCATCTCGCGTCAGATGAACCCAACGCCAGTCTGCCCTTGCCCACCTGAACCCCGGTTCAGGATGCCGGTCCGGTGGCACTTGCAGACACCTTTCACACCCTTTGAATTCAATGAGGAAACTGCATGAGGTGGCTGCGCTATTCACACCAAGGCCATATCGGCATGGGTCAATTGGTGGGCGAAACCATTCATGTTCATCAAGGCCTTCTCTTTAACCATCCGCAACCCACAGGCGAGACCTTGCGTGTTTCGGACGTTGAAATTCTGGCACCCTGCCAACCCACCAAAGTTTTGGCGCTTTGGAATAATTTCAAAACGGCTGCAGAAAAAAATGGCTGGAGTGCCCCTTCAGAGCCACTTTACTTTCTCAAATCGCCCAACTCCTATTCACACCACCTTCAAGCTGTGGTTCGGCCCCAACTCGATGTGGGACGGGTGGTTTACGAAGCCGAGCTGGGCATCGTCATGGGTCGACGCGGACGCGACATCCCACTCGAGGAAGCTGCACACTATATTTTTGGCTACACCTGTGTGAACGACGTCACAGCCGTTGAGTTACTGCGCTCAGACACCAGTTTTGAGCAATGGACACGCGCCAAAAATTTTGACGGCTTTACCCCTTTCGGTCCTTGGATCGAAACCGACTTGGATTGCAGCCAAGCGATCGTGACCGCCAAAGTCAACGGACGAGAGCGCCAAAATTACCCTGTGAGTGACATGTTTTTTTCACCCCAAGAATTGGTCGCCAAACTCTCCAGGGGCATGACTCTGGAGGCTGGCGACATCATTTCTTGCGGCACATCCATCGGGGCCATGCCTTGGCAAAATGATGCCGTTGTCGAAGTGAGCATTGAAGGCATTGGCACACTCTCCAACACCATGAAAGCGTCAGCATGAGTTTGAACATTGCCATTGTGGGCGCAGGCGCCATTGGGGGTTACCTCGGGGTGAAGTTGGCCTTGTCCGGTTGCAACGTCACCTTCATTGCGCGCGGTGAAAACCTCAAAGCCATTCAAGCCAACGGCATGACGCTCACGCTAGAAGACGGCACATCTTTGCACGCCCCCCATGTCAAGGCCTGCACCATCGATGAAGCAACGCCTCACGACTACGTTTTTTTAACCATGAAGTCGCACCAGGTCAGCCCCGTGGCCGAGCAAATTGGGCGACTGTGCCATGACCATACCGCTGTTGTGACCCTGCAAAACGGCGTGCCATGGTGGTACTTTTACAACTTGGTGGGCGAGTACCAAAACCGCCAATTGACTTCCATTGACCCAGGTGGCGCTCAATGGCAACACATCGGCCCTGAGCGGGTGATTGGCGCTGTGGTTTACCCCGCCGCTGAATTGGTCGCGCCTGGTGTGGTCAAACTCATTGAAGGCAATCGCTTCACCTTGGGCGAGCCCAGCGGCGAAAAATCTGAACGCGTGACCGCCTTGGCGCAGGCCATGATTGCCGCTGGCTTCAAGACGCCTGTGTCGACGGACATTCGCAGCGAGTTGTGGGTGAAACTTTGGGGCAACCTCACCTTCAACCCGGTGTCCGCCCTGACACACGCCACGCTTGAAGACATTTGCAATTTTGATCTCACCCGCAATTTGGCAGCCCGCATGATGGCGGAAGCCCAAACCGTGGGTGAAAAACTGGGCGTTCAATTCAAAATCAGCATCGACAAACGGATTGCGGGCGCCCAAGCTGTTGGTGCTCACAAAACTTCCATGCTGCAAGACATCGAGCATGGCAAAGCTTTGGAATTAGAGGCGCTTTTAGGCAGCGTGATTGAGCTGGGCAAAATTTGCAACATGCCCACTCCCACACTCGACTCGGTTTACGCCTTGACGCGCTTACTCGAGCAGAGTGTGTTGAGGAAAGGCAAGGGACTCAGCCTCGACTGAGTTTTTTGAACCACCCCAGCAGGGGCCAAGCCAACATGATGAGCGCCAGGCCAGTGATAGAGCCGGCCAAAGGCGTGCTCACAAAGATATCCAAACTGCCCTTGGAAATCAGCATGGACTGTCTAAAGCTGGTTTCAGCCATGTCTCCGAGCACCAAAGCCAAGACCAAGGGCGCCAGAGGGTACTTGAGCTTTTTGAAGGCATAGCCCATCAAGCCAAAGACCAACATCAAGACGACATCGAGCATGCTGTTGTGGACCGTGTAGGCACCTACAGCACAGATCACCACAATGACTGGCGCAATGATCGAGAATGGAATTCTCAAGATTGCCGCCCACCAAGGTACTGTGGTCAAGACCACAATCAAACCCACAATGTTGCCCAAATACATGGAGGCAATCAGGCCCCAAACAAAATCCTTTTGCTCGGTGAACAACAAGGGGCCGGGTTGCAGTCCCCAGATCAAGAGGCCGCCCAACAAAACAGCTGCCGTGGGTGAGCCAGGGATTCCCAGTGTGAGCATGGGCAACAAAGCGCTGGTGCCTGCGGCATGGGCGGCAGTTTCGGGTGCAATCACACCCTCAATGGCGCCCTTGCCAAAGTTTTCAGGATGCTTCGATATCCGTTTGGCTGTGCCGTAACTCATGAACGAAGCAGGTGTTGCGCCCCCCGGTGTCACGCCCATCCAGCAGCCGATCAAACAAGCGCGCAAGGAAGTGGCCCAGTACTTGGGCAGTTCCTTCCAAGTGTCAAGGACATCTCTGAGGGTGATGCGCCCCTTTTGTCCTTTGAACGCAAGACCCTCCTCCATGGTGAGCAAGATTTCCCCGATACCAAAGAGGCCAATGACCGCGATCAAAAAGTCAAAGCCTTTGAGCAAACTTTCTTGGCCATAGGTCATGCGCAAGGTGCCGGTCACGCTGTCCA